>NZ_LFVU01000001.1 GCF_001047375.1 Clostridium cylindrosporum DSM 605 | reverse complement strand
GCAACTGACTTGTAATCAGTAGGTCGTGGGTTCAAATCCTATTGCCGGCTCCATAATTCCATAATGAGGAGTAGTTCCCGAGTGGCCAAAGGGGGCAGACTGTAAATCTGTTGTCAGCGACTTCGGTGGTTCGAATCCACCCTGCTCCACCAAAGACTCAAGTTTAACTTGAGTCTTTTCCTTTTGTCTTGAATTTAGGTAATATGTGAGAATTTTTTACCAATTTAGATGAACTTTTTTCATTTAAACAAAGTTATTGACATAATTAAAAGTGTTGTGATAGAATCGGATAGTAAACATTAAGAGAGAATATGGTTTTAGCTTATCAAGAGAGGTGGAGGGACTGGCCCTATGAAACCCGGCAACCGGTAGCATAGCTACATCAGGTGCCAATTCCTGCAGAGTTTTATAACTTTGGTAGATGAGGAGATTAGAATTTTCAAGTCCTTCCTTGTCGGAGGGGCTTTTTTTAATATTGTGCCTCTTAGATAAAGCCATATTACAAATGAAAATTTTTAATTTAGAGGAGGATTTATTATGGCAAGATTACTATTTACTTCTGAGTCAGTTACAGAAGGACATCCAGATAAAATGTGTGACCAAATTTCAGACGCAATACTTGATGCGATTCTAGAAAAGGATCCAATGGCAAGAGTTGCATGTGAAACTGCAACAACAACAGGAATGGTTATGGTTATGGGAGAAATCTCAACATCATGTTATGTAGACATTCCAAAGGTAGTTAGAGAAACTGTTAAAGGTATAGGATATACTAGAGCTAAGTTTGGTTTTGATGCTGAAACATGTTCAGTTTTAACAGCTATAAATGAACAATCAGCTGACATAGCTATGGGAGTTGACAAGGCTCTTGAAGCTAAGGAAGGTGAAATGGAAGAAGACATAGACTCTGTAGGGGCAGGGGACCAAGGTATGATGTTTGGTTTTGCTTGTAGAGAAACAGAAGAAATGATGCCACTTCCAATAGCTACTGCTCATAAGCTAGCTAGAAGACTTACTGAAGTTAGAAAAAATGGAACATTAGGATACCTAAGACCAGATGGTAAGACGCAAGTTACTGTAGAATATGATGGAGAAACTCCAGTTAGAATAGATACTATAGTTATATCAACTCAACATGGTCCAGAAGTTTCAAGAGAACAAATTGAAAAAGACCTAATTGAAAATGTTATTAAGACAACAGTTCCAGCTAATCTACTTGATGAAAACACTAGATACTTTATCAACCCAACAGGAAGATTCGTTATTGGTGGGCCTCAAGGAGATGCAGGACTTACAGGAAGAAAGATAATCGTTGATACTTATGGTGGATACGGAAGACACGGTGGAGGAGCTTTCTCAGGAAAGGATTCTACTAAGGTTGACCGTTCAGCTGCATATGCTGCAAGATGGGTTGCAAAGAACCTAGTTGCTGCAGATATCGCTGATAAGATAGAAGTTCAAGTTGCATACGCTATAGGTGTTGCAAAGCCAGTTTCAATAAGAGTTGAAACATTTGGAACAGCTAAGATGTCAGATGACAAGATAGTTTCAATTGTAGAAAATGTATTTGATTTAAGACCAGGTGCTATTATAAAGAACCTAGAACTTAGAAGACCAATCTACAAGCAAACTGCTGCATATGGACACTTCGGAAGAAACGACCTTGACCTTCCATGGGAAAGACTGGATAAGGTTGAAGCAATTAAAGAAGCTGCTAAAAACCTATAATATTAATAACAAAGGGCTATCTAAGAAATTAGATAGCCTTTTTAAATTTTTTTGCAACCTTTTTATATGTTTTACGTGTAATCAAAGATAGGGATATTTTTATAGCAAAGGGTGAAAGTTAAGGTTATATAAAGAAAGGATGAAGAACTTGGATAGATACAAGAAATTGATTTCAAACACAGCTATTTTCGGAATTGGGACATTTAGTTCTAAAGTGCTTGTTTTTCTACTTATGCCTTTATATACAAGGGTTTTGAGTAATTCAGATTATGGTATTGTTGACCTTTTGGTCCAAACCTCTAATTTACTTATACCTATTGTCTCAGTGGGAATAACAGGTGCTGTTATTCGTTTTGGTTTAGATAAAAGTATAGATAAAAAGGATGTCTTTTCTATAGGTCTCTTTACTATATTTGCTGGATTTTGTGTATTTTTATTACTTGAGCCTATTTTATCAAAATTAAATTATATATCTGAGCATACAAGGGTTATTTACATATTTGTTCTAACTTCTTCACTGCGTTCCCTTTGTTCTCAGTTTGTTAGAGCCAAACAATATGTTAAGCTTTATGCATTTGACGGAGTTTTAAGTACAATAACTACAATAATATACAATATATTATTTTTAGTCACTTTTAGATTAGGTATACTTGGATATGTTATGGCTATAATATTTTCTGATATAACATCGGTGATATTCCTATTTGTATCAGCAAGACTTCATAGATATATTCATATAAAAGGAATTAAGTTATCAACTGCAAATGTAATGTATAGATACGCTATTCCTCTTATACCAACAACAATTTTTTGGTGGATTACTAATGTGTCTGATAGATATTTAGTTTCCTATATGATTGGGAGTAAAGCTAATGGATTGTATGCTGTTTCTTATAAAATACCAAGTGTAATAGTTTTAGTCTCAGGCATTTTTATGGATGCTTGGCAAATGTCTGCTATTAGTGAAGATGACTCAGCTGATAGAGAAAAGTTTTTTACTAAGGTATTTGGTGCATATCAAGCTATAATTTTTATATCTGCATCTATGTTAGTTCTGCTTTCAAAGTTTATAACAAAGATTTTAGTTTCTAGTTCATTTTATCCATCATGGAGGTATATACCCTTTTTAGTCATGGCTACAATATTTTCATGTTTCGTAACTTTTTTGGGAAGTATTTATATGGTTGAAAAGAAGAGTAGTTTATCCCTTGTTACAATGGTAGTAGGAGCAGTTATAAATGTAATATTAAACCTACTTTTTATACCTAAAATAGGAGTGAATGGTGCTGCTTTAGCTACTTTAATAAGTTATTTAGTAGTGTTTATTTTAAGAGTAATTAATACTAAAAAATACATTAAAATTAAATGGAATACATGGAGAATAGTCCTAAATATTACTGTCATTTTTATACAAAGTATAGTAATGATATCAGAGATAAGTTATTGGATCTTTTATGAAATTCTACTTTTAGGAGTCATAATCTTATTTAATATGAATGATATCCTAGTAAGTATAAGAAAATTAATTTTTAATAAGTAATTAAAATCTAGCAACCTTTTTTAAGATTAATACGTGTAATAATTAAGAGAAGAAGAGAGGTGGAACTTTGAATGAGACAAAACTTATAAAACTTGCTCAGACTGGGGAAAAAGAAGCTTTTGAAGAATTGATAAAATTCTATTACCCTTATATTTCAAAGTTTCTCTTAAAACTCTCAGGTGATATACAGCTTAGTGAAGATTTAACTCAAGATACTTTTATTAAATTAATTCGTAGTATTGAAAAGTTTGACTTATATGGGAAGGCTAAATTTTCTACCTATGTTATGACTATTGCTAGAAACACATATATTGATTACTTGAGAAAAAATAAGCATATCCTTGTGAGGCTAGATGATGGATTTGAATTAATTTCAGATATCAATATAGAAAAAAATGTTCTTAATAATATTGAAGTAGAAGAATTAATGGCTATAATTGATAGTTTAAAGCCACAGCAGAGAGAGGCAATAAAGTTTAAGTATTTGGAGAACCTTACATTAAATGAAATAGCAGAGAGATTAGGATGTGAGACTAAAACGATAAAAAGTCGTATTCACAATGGCATGGTAAAACTTAGAGGACTTATAAAGTTAAAGGGGGGATATTATGAGTGATAAAAATTTAGATAACTTAATTATTAATCTAAATGATGAAATAGAGAGAAAGTGTTTTGAAATAAAACAAAAAAGAAAAGAAAGAGCACTAAAGTTATTCTTTATGATTAGCTGTGTAATGTTTATAACTGTACCATTTCTATTAACATTAGTAGGGATAAATATCATAACTCTTAGTATTCCTATACTACTATTCTTAAGTTTATCTTTATTTATACTTTCGCCTATAATACTAAATAATGATTTAGGAGGAATAGTTGAATGAAAAAAATTGATGAAATTATTCAAAGGATTAACTTTAAAAAGATAGTATGTATATACATTGTTCTAGGTATATGTGCAGGAATATTATCCCTTGGGTTTTTAGTATATAAGTTTAGAGAAAAAATTACTTTCCTATATAACTATAATAATATAAGTGAAAAAATAGAGGAAAATAATCAAGGAATCTCGAGCGTTAAATCAGATTTGAAAAAGCTTGCAGATAACTCATCAGATATAGTAGATATTATAATATTGAATAACCAAAATGATATAAAATTTAGTGCTAAAAATTCTACAATAGCAAAGGATAATAAGTTAGAATTACAAAACATTTCAGATAAAGAAAATAGATTTTTAATAATAAAATCTAATCCAGATATATACTTTAAACTTGTTAATGATGAAAGTTTGATTTTATCTAAAGTTTTACCTGGGGAAGAAGATAAAATTAAGAAAAAATACGAAGATGATTATTTTTATGAAAATAATTTTGTAGGTAAAAAGGTCTATTTATTAAGTTATGTTACAGATAGAGCCTCTGGAGACAAGATTTACTTTATTAATGATATTAAGCCTGTAGCAAATGGAGAATTATATATAAAATCAGTTGCGGCTATTATAATACTTTTCTTTATGATATATTGGGTACTTATAGCACTGTGGGTGTATGGTAATGCTACTAAGTCAAAGTTAAATAGTACTCTTTGGGGAGTTTTAACTCTATTTACTAATATAGCAGGATTATTTGTTTATTTAATTTATAAGCAGAATAATAAAATATGCTTTAGGTGTTACGCTCTTCAAGGTAAGGGAAATGTTTATTGTACTTGCTGTGGAGCAAAAATTAGTGAAACATGTAAAAAATGTAGCACAGTAGTAAGTTTAAGTGATAATTTCTGTAAAAAATGTGGAAGTGAACTTGAAGAATAAGATTTAATTATATTAATATTGAAAGGATAACTATTATGTTTATTATTAATGTAGCTCTTCATTTTGATAAATATATACCTGTCCTTATAGATAATTATGGACCTTCTATATACCTAATATTATTCTTAATAATATTTTGTGAAACTGGGTTTGTTATAACTCCTTTTTTACCTGGAGATTCAATTATATTCGCCTGTGGGGCCCTAGGGGCTTCCTCAGGTATGAATATACTAAGTCTTAGCTTACTACTTACTATGGCAGCTATTTTAGGTGATGGAATAAATTATATAGTAGGTAAAAGTATAGGTAGAAAAATTATAAAATTCAATACTCCAATAATAAAAGCAAAATATATTAGAGAGGCACAAAAATTTTATGATAAGTATGGTAGTAAGGCGATATTTTTATCAAGGTTTGTACCGATTGTAAGGACCTTTGCTCCTTTTGTTGCGGGGGTAGGAAAAATGGAATATAGAAAATTTGGGATATATAATGTACTGGGTGGAATTGTTTGGGTTAACCTTTTTCTTATAGGAGGATTTATATTTGGTAATTTTCAAATAGTAAAGGATAACTTTTCAATTGTACTAATGGTAATTATTATAATTTCTGTTGTTCCAATATTCTATGAGATTATAAAACATAAAATGGAATCAAATATAAAATTAAAAGATAAAAAGGTAAATTATTAAGTTAAATGCTTTATAATATATATAAAAAGTTTATGGAGGATTTATATGTTTGAAAAGTTTAATTTACCAGAAAGTTTATGTTTTATAAGTGTTATAGGGACAATTGTTTTTAAAATGATAATGTTTAGAAAGCTAAAGATGAAAACTTCAACTAATAATGGAAGAGAATATATAGCAAATAAAGGTGGAATGAAAATACTTTCATTTGATTTAGGAATTTTCTTATCTGTAATTGCGCTTGTTTTAGTAACTACACTAAAGTTTAACTTAGGTGTAGTTATTATTATGCAGTTAGCTATATGGGCATTTTTAATAATTGTTGAGAAAAAGATATAATCCTATATAGAATTACATTGTACAATGCATCTGAATAGTTAGATAATCTCTAAATGGATAGAATTTATGGTATAATCCTTTCTATATGATACATTTGGGAGTGGTATTTATGGTAGAAGTAGATGGAATAGTTACATCTATTGTATATAAAAATGATGACAATGGATATACAGTAGCTAAGATTAAATGTGAGCAGGATATGGAGAACTACTCTATTGTAGGATATATGCATTATTTAAGCGAAGGTCAAAGGGTACATATAAAGGGCGAATGGACCTATCATAAAAGTTTTGGTAAGCAGATTAAAGTTGATAGTTTTGAGGAAATTCTTCCAACAACTCTTGAGGGAGTAGAAAAATATCTAGCATCTGGTCTTATAAATGGGATAGGCCCTGTTACAGCAAAGAAGATAATTAAAGCTTTTGGAGAGAAAGCTCTAGATATTATTGAGATGAATCCTGAAAGACTTACAGAGGTTGAGGGGATAGGCTCTAGAAAGGCTAAGAAAATAGGAGAGTCTTTAAAGGAACAAAGAGAACTTAAAGAAATTATGATTTTTCTTCAAAGTCATGGTATTACTCCAAGTTATGGAATTAAGATATTTAAAAAATATGGAGCGGCGTCGATTACAGTTCTTAGGGAGAATCCCTATAGTTTATGTGAGGATATACAAGGAATAGGTTTTAAAACAGCAGATAAAATAGCAAAGAGTTTAGGTATGAATGTTAATTCACCATTTAGAATAGCATCAGGTATAAAATATGTATTATCAACTGCTGTAGGTAATGGTCATGTTTACTTACCTAAGGAAGAATGTATTAAAAAATCAGCGGCGGAGCTTAAGGTAGATGCATCCCTTATAGGAGAGGGGATAAATACTCTTAATCTCAATCGTGATATAGTAGTTGATGAAGTAGAGGAAGTAACATGTATTTATCTTTCTCCTATGTTTTTTTCTGAGGTTAAATCAGCTAAGAAAATAGTGGAGCTTACACTTAATAGAATAGATGTTGAAACTGAAAAAGTGGATATTGAAATTAAAGATTTTGAAAAGGAAAATAACATTAGCTTTGCACCTGAACAAATAGATGCGATTAAAGAAGGTGTTAAAAATGGTGTATGTGTTATTACTGGAGGACCGGGAACTGGAAAAACAACTATTATAAAGTGTATTATAAAAATATTTGAAAATAGAAGTTTAAATGTATGTCTTTGTGCACCAACTGGTCGTGCTGCAAAGAGAATGAGTGAAAGTACAGGTTATGAGGCGAAAACAATTCATAGATTACTACAAGTAGAATTTATTTCGGACTCTGATAGAAATACTTTTGCTAAGGATGAAAATGAACCAATAGAAGCTGATGTTATTATTGTAGATGAGGCATCTATGATAGATGTAATGCTTATGAATTCTCTTTTAAAGGCAATGAGTTCAACTACAAGACTTATACTAGTGGGAGATGTAGATCAATTGCCTTCAGTAGGTCCAGGTAATGTACTTCTTGATATTATAGAAAGTGGAGGAATAGCTGTTGCAAGACTTCAACATATATTCAGGCAATCTATGGAGAGTCTTATAACTATAAATGCACATAAGATTAATAATGGAGATATGCCTATACTTAATGAAAAGGATAAGGACTTTTTCTTCCTTCAAAACAATAGTGCAGATGGGATAATAAAAGAAATTGCAAATCTTGTTAATGTAAGACTTCCTAAGTTTAAAAAAGATTTAGATAGGATGAAGGATATACAGGTACTATCCCCTATGAAAAAAGGAGAAGCTGGTATTATCCATCTAAATAATGCCCTTCAAGAAATACTTAATCCAAAATCTCCATCTAAAACAGAAAAAAAGGTTGGGGAGTACATTTTAAGAGTTGGCGATAAGGTTATGCAAACAAAAAATAATTATCAACTTACTTGGGAAAGTTTAACTATTGAAGGTGAAGAGGGTAGCGGAATATTCAATGGTGACATAGGATATATAGAGAGGATTAATACCGAGGATAGCAAAGCATATATTATATTTGATGAGGATAAAAGAGTTGAATATGACTTTTCAAGTCTAGATGAAATAGAACTTGCTTATGCTATTACAATACACAAGAGCCAAGGGAGTGAATTTCCTGTATGCATAATACCTGTTTTTTATGGTCCCCCTATGCTTATGACAAGGAATTTAATATATACAGGTGTAACTCGTGCAAAGTCATTTCTTGTTCTTATAGGAGTTAAGCAAACTCTAAGCACGATGATAAAGAATAAAACAATTACAAAAAGATATTCATCCCTAAAAAATAGAATCAAAAACTTCTGTGAAGTTATAAAATAGACTTAGGAGTGAGATAAGTGGATGTTGTAGTATATAGGGCAAAGGTACAGGGGTCATATATTTATGATTATTCTCTAAATCCCAAAATAGACTACTCATATTTAAATAAGTTTAAAGGAGTAAGCGAGATAGAGGTTATAACTCCTTATTTACCACTTTATATGGGAAAGTTTATATTAAGAATAATAAAAAGATCGATTTCTAAGTTAAGCTTTATAATACCTTTAAAGGATAGAAGGATTTTTAAGGTGCTTAAGAAATTAAATGTAGAAAAGGTATCTTTAAAGATATCAGAAAAGATTCCCCTGCCTGATGACGAATTAGTTGATAGTGTATTAGATTCTATAGGTGACACAGTTGTTACCTTAGATATACTAAGGGAAAAGATTATAAAAAAGACGGATGTTAAGGAATTATATAATTGTCTTCAATTTTTATACTTAAAGGAAAAAATTAAAATTAACCCTTTGTATGGGAAAAAAACTAAAAATGAATATTGTGACATATGCGATGAAACCTGTGAAGATTGTTTTTTAGGATACTCAGCAGGGGATATTTTAATATATAAAAATGAGGCTATTTCTACAGGTGGAGGATGTAACATTAGATATAGAAAGACTAAGCTTGATGAAAAGCTTAGGGACTATATTAATATTATAGGGGATTTTATACTCTCAAGGGGAGAGAACCTAGTAGTTCTATGTCCTCCTATGTTAAGGCAGAATGTATTCTCCTTTGGAGCTATATATGAAGTGTTAAAAAGCTCAGGAAGAGTATTATACGTAACTTCCTCCAATGATATGTATTCTTTAAAGAAGGATATAGGAGAGATTATTGATGGAGCAAATATACATGTTTTTGATGGAACAGATGGCTTTGGTGATGCGGATATATTAATCTGCTCATATACTAATGTACCTGCTTTTAAGGATGATTTTGATCTTTCTATACTTGATGATAGACTAGCATTTCCTCAGAAACCATATAAAAATATATATTCTGTATGTAAACGTGCTCTAAAGACCAATGGAAAGTTCATTAATATTAGCGTAATTCCATTAAAGTTTAAGGAGAACCTTATTAAAGGAAGTAGTAGTGAGGTTCAAATACCTCCTATAAATATAGAAAATCCTATACCTGAGCCTAAGTTTATAATATCTAGATATATAGATGAAAGAACAGTATATCTTCCGGATATAAGTCTTGATATGGTAAAGTGGTCGATTAGAGAAGGATCCAATGTTATTATATTTACCCCTAGTAATAGAATATCAATTTATCTTAAAAACTATCTTACAAAAATAGAGGGCATAAAAGAACCAGTAGGTATATCAAGTGAAAAAAATAGGGAAGACTATTATAGTTTTCTTAAAGGGGAGAAAACTATACTTATAAGTTCTAATTATATAGATAGTATTGATCCTATATATAATATTAACGTAATAGTTATGTACAGCGATTTGGAAAAATACAGTGAAGATGTACTTCTTTACATGTGTAGTATGGCAAATAACCATATGACTAAAAGCTTTAGGGAAGCCCTTTTTATTGCAAATGAAGAGGGAGAAAATATGTTAAGAGCAAAATCTATAATAAGGAGTATTAATAAGATAGCATGGGAAAATGGCTATATAAAAGAATAAAATATTTATTGTCATCATTACTTGAAATTATATATACAGAGGATAGAGTCTGCTTTATATGTGAAAGTCATATAGAGGAGGCTTTTCCTATATGTGATAATTGTAACTCCTATCTTCCATATTTAGATAAGAGTGTTCTAGAATATAACACAATTCTTAAAAATACCTATTCTATATTTGAATTTCAAGGAAAAATAAAAGAGATGGTGTATGGCTTAAAGTATAATAAAGAAGTAGATAAAGCTAAAATAATAGGAGATATAATGGCTAGATTTATAGAAAAAGAGGATATTTCTATAGATATAATTATACCAATCCCTATGCATAGGGATAAATTATTAGAGAGAGGATATAACCATTCCCTTTTAATTGCTAAAAGAATAGGTAGCGTTACTGGAATCCCTGTAGAAACATCACTTGAAAAAGTTAAAAATACACCTAATCAAGTATTGTTAAGTGGGGAGGAAAGATGGTATAATGTTAGAGGTTCTTTAAAGTGTAATACTCTTTATAAGAACAAAAATATTCTTTTAATAGATGATGTTGTAACAACCTGTGCAACTGCACATTTTGCAGCTTTAGAAATAGGTGAGGATAATAATGTTAGTCTTTTATCCTTTGCTACAACAAAAAAATTTTAAATAGCTAATAAGGCATATATTAATTAGGTTTGTGGTTGAAAGTCGATGCTAGTCGCAGGCAAAACGATCCACGTAAGTTAGAAAAAGTTCTAATGAGCATGGTGCGGTATAGAAGTAAGACCTGCCGGGGACAAGATCTTCGAGAGAGGGAATAGTGAGAGGCATACCACCTTAGGCAAAACCTCCAGCAGGCGGGTGTGGGGTCAAAAACCAGGTCAACTAATTAATTTATGCCTTTTTATATTTTTATAAATATACCTAAAAATTATTATTTCATAATTAGGTATATTTTTTCTATTTACGCATATAATAGTTATAAGTTAATCAAAAATATATATAAAATTGTTGATAATTACCATATGCTAGTAAAAAAAGTAGTATATAATACTTATATACATATTTTTAGTGATTAATACATAAAAAATGAGAATATAGGAGAAAACTTGTGGATAAATTAGAGGTATATTGTCTATAAATTTTACAGTAATTTGTAATAAAATTTTGTCGAATATAGCATAAAATTCAGATATTTACAGGTAGTCCACAGGCTTTTAAATTGAGAAAGTAAAGTATATCAACTTATACACATACTTACACACATTATCCACAGGGGTAGTTATCAATGATGTGGATATGTGTAATTTGCATGTCAATATTAATTTATAGGTGAATTAATTATCTACACGAAGGAAAAAGCTAAAAATAACATATATTTTCAGAAAAATGAGATAATTTAGTAAATGAGTAACTTGCAGTTAAGTTGTTTGAATATTAAAATAATATTAAACATATAAACTAAATTTAACTTAGTTAAATCCCGAAGCTAATAGGAAAGGGGTAGATACCATGAAATTTAAAATTATTGGAAGAAATATTGAAGTAACAGAGGCTTTAAAGGATTCAATTGAAAAGAAAATTGGAAGACTTGATAAGTATTTTAATCCTGATTTAGAGGCTAAGGTGACACTTTCTGTTGAGAAAAATAGACAAATAGTAGAAGTTACAATTCCTACAAATGGAGTTATCGTAAGAGGAGAAGAAACAACAGAGGATATGTATACAGCAATTGATCGTGTTGTAGATAAAATAGAAAGACAAATAGTAAAACATAAACATAAAATAGAGAGAAGAGGAGACTTTACACAAAGTTTAAGATTCTCAGAAATACCTACAGAAACTGATGAAGATGATTCAAAGGTAGTTAAAACTAAAAAGTTTGCAGTTAAACCTATGGATATAGAGGAAGCGGTTCTTCAAATGGATTTATTAGGACATAATTTCTTTGTATTCAGAAGTAGTGATACTGATGAGGTTAATGTAGTATATAAGAGAAAAGATGGAAATTATGGATTGATAGAACCTGAATTTTAAATGTACTTAGTAATAGGGCATAATATCTATTTGGATATTGTGCCCTATTATATTAATGTATTACCAAAACAGTATGTATTTAGTATAATAGTCTAAGAAGTTATTGTACCTTTACATATGATAAGTAATAGTTAAAAATACGGGTTTGAGGGAGATAGAAAAATGCTAAAGTGGAAAGATGATTACTTAATTGGGGTAGAAGAAATTGACAAGCAACATGAAAAGATATTTGAAATTGGAGGAAGAGCATACGACCTTCTGAAAAATGATACATATGTTGATAAGTACGATAAAATTGTTGAAGTATTAGAAGAGCTAAAGGAATACGCGATATTTCACTTTAAATCTGAGGAAGAATATCTGTTAAGTATCAGATATAAGAAGTTCTTTTCTCATAAAGTAGAACATGATAATTTCTTGAAAAAGGTTAATGATGTAGACTTTAATAAGATAGATGAGGATCAAGATGCATACTTACTATCAATTATTGAGTTTGTAATTAATTGGACAAGTGAACATATACTTAAAAATGATAGGTTATTTACAGAAAATTAGGATATAAAGTTATATAAGGTGCAATAAATTTAAGAGGGATAATTATTATTTAATTATCCCTCTTATTAATTATTTTAATTTTTTAGTTTAAATCTTGAAAGAAGTTCCTTAAGAGAAGTTGATTGTGCATAAAGTTCTTCACTTATTGCTGAACTTTCCTCTGAACTTGCTGAATTTTCTTCTACTACATTTGATATTTGATCTATTCCAACGGATAGTTCATTTAAAGAGCCAGATTGTTCTTGACTAATCTTTGAAATACCACTAAGAATAGTTGCCATTTCCTCAGATGTTTTTACAATCTCTTTTAATCTCTCTGATGTAGCTCTAGCTATTTCAGTTCCTTGTTCTACCTTGGACTTACTATTATCAATAAGTTCAGAGATTTGTTTTACTGCATCTGCGCTTTTAGATGCAAGTTCTTTAACTTCATTAGCAACTACTGCAAATCCCTTTCCAGATTCTCCAGCTCTTGCTGCTTCAATAGAAGCGTTTAAAGCTAAAAGGTTAGTTTGACTTGCTATATTTTCAATTACATCTACTATTTGAACTATACTGTTGCTTGAAATATTAATTTCATCCATAGCATCAAGCATTTTTTCCATTTGAACATTACTATTTACAGCTTCTTCCCTTGCCTTAACTGAGAATTCCACAGCTTCATTAGATCTATTTTCACTTTCCTTTACCTTGTTTGAGATTTCATGAATAGATGATACAAACTCCTCAACAGTACTTGCCTGCTCAGCGGCACCATTAGCAAGTTCTTGAGAACTTTCTGCCATTTGGTTAGAACCACTAGCTACCTGTTCCGATGTTTCGTATATTTTACCTAGCATATCATTTAGAGAGTCTACGATTTCATTCATAGAGTACTTAATGCTTTCAAAGTCACCTTTATAGTCATTTTCAAGATGGATATTAAGGTTTCCCTGAGAGATTTCCTTAAGTACAAATGCTATTTCAGATATATAATCCTTTAGAGTATTTGCAGTACTTATAAAAGCTGCAGACAGCGTACCTATTTCATCTTCACTTTCTATTTTTAAATCAATATTAAGATTTCCATTAGATATACTTTCAGCTGCACCTACTATTGATTTAACCGGAGAAAGACTCTTTTTAATAATTTTAGTTGAAACCATTATTATAATAACTAGACCTAAAATACATATACAAATTAATACAAAACTTATTATAAGTGCTTGTGCTCTTATTTCAGAGTTTTCTACAGTTGCAACTGATGACCAGTTATCTCCAGTAGAGCCTGCTTTGATAGGTACGAAAAAGTTAGTTGTAGATTTATTGGTTAAACTTGATGTATCCTGAATCTCAAATCCTAATCCCTTCTTTATATTATCAGTAATTAAGCTAGGATTAGCTTTTGTTGCTGTATCCTTTACATTTTTACCAACTAGACTAGGATTAAGGGCATTATATACATAGGTAGATTCCTTAGATAGTATGAAGGATGATAGGCTATCAAATCTATTTTTATCTGACTTTACGTCACTAAATGATCTAGAGTCAACATCGATAAGAACTACTCCTATAAAAGTATCATTTTTATATATAGGGTAACTTAAAGTAATCATCCATACTTTTTCGTCCTTAGGTAATGCACCTATATATGGCTCAGAACAAACAGATTTTCTAACTTCCTTTGCTTTAGCATAGTATTCTTTTTTAGAAAATGTTGAATATAAACCAAGGTCACCCATGTTAGTGCTGCCATTTTCTCTATATCCGTATATTGAGAAGTTTTCTTTGGTTTTATCAAAAACGTATGGTTCGAATGTAACACCTACTGCAAAAAATTCTTTTTGCTTTTCTGTTATATCTTTAATGTTAAACTTTATGTAATTATCTAATTGCGTCTTGTCACCATCTATATTACTTTGAATATATCTTCCAAGATTCCCTGCTAATATATCACCCCTTTGCAATATATCCTCTATCGTTTTAGCGTTATTTTTGGCTAAAAGATTGACTTCTTCCTTAGCAGAGTTTACTAGGGCGTTACTAGTAATGAGATAGGTACTTGCAACAATAACTAAAAAAACAATAATTAACATTATCATAATAGTAGACGATAGCTTTCCCTCTAATGTATTATCTTTTATCCTTAAAAGATCTTTTAACTTTTTCATATTATCCTCCTTATCCTAATATAGACTTACAAAAAAAATATGCTAAAGTAAAATAGCACTTTTAAAGTAATCGTATAATAGTTGTATAAACTTAATACATTTAAAATACAACTTTCGACAGCATATCCAGTAAGAGGAAAGGATGTTTTAAGAATGGATAAGTGTTTAGTGGTAATAGGTGTTATAAGGTGTAAATTTATGATAGTGAATTGCCTTGTATAGGGTCTGTTATTATAATACATTACTGGGTATTTTATTGATAATGTATCCCTATAATGCTATAATAATTAGTATTGTAAATTATAATTACTATCGAAAAATAAAGAGGGTGTATATATGAATTTATTCCGTAAGTTATTTGGATCATATAGTGACAAAGAAGTAAAGAGACTTCAACCAATAGTAGATAAAATTGAATCATATGATGAAGCTATGTCAAAGCTTTCTGATGATGAGCTAAAGGCAAAGACAAGCGAATTCAAAGAAAGACTTAATAAGGGTGAAACCCTTGATGATATATTACCAGAGGCTTTTGCGGTTGTACGTGAAGCAGCATTTAGAGTGCTTAAAATGAAGCACTATAGAGTTCAGCTTATAGGTGGGATAGTTCTTCACCAAGGAAGAATAGCTGAAATGAGAACAGGGGAAGGAAAGACACTAGTTGCAACTACTGCAGCATACCTAAATGCCCTAAGTGGAAAAGGTGTACATGTTGTTACAGTTAATGACTACCTAGCTAAGCGTGATGGTGAAGAAATGGGAAGAGTGTATGAATTCCTAGGTCTTAGCGTTGGAATAATAGTACATGGACTTGATCAAGCGGAGAGAAGAGCTGCATATGAAAGTGATATAACATATGGAACTAATAATGAATATGGTTTTGATTATCTTCGTGATAACATGGTTATATATAAAGAAGAAAGAGTTCAAAGACCTCTTAACTTTGCAATCGTAGACGAAGTTGACTCTATACTTATAGACGAAGCTAGAACACCTCTTATAATATCAGGTGAAGGTGAAAAATCTACACATTTATATTCAGTAGCAGATAATTTTGTAAAGATTCTTAAAAAGGAAGACGACTTTACAGTTGATGAAAAGCAACATGCTGTGCTTTTAACTGATTCAGGAGTTGAAAAGGCAGAAAAGTATTTTAGTCTTGAAAATTATGCAGATACTGACAATATGGAAATCCAACATCATGTAATTCAAGCCCTTAAGGCTCATAATCTAATGCAAAGAGATATTGATTATGTGATTCGTGATGGTGAAATAGTAATAGTTGATGAGTTTACAGGTAGACTTATGGATGGAAGACGTTATAGCGATGGACTTCATCAAGCTATTGAAGCTAAGGAAGGGGTTAAGATAGAAAGAGAATCAAAAACTCTAGCTACTATAACATTCCAAAACTACTTTAGAATATACAATAAGATATCTGGTATGACAGGTACAGCACAAACAGAAGAAACAGAATTTAGAGAAATTTATGGACTTGATGTTGTTGTAATTCCAACAAACAAGCCTGTACAAAGAATAGATTATTCAGATGTAGTTTACAAAACAGAAAGAGCAAAGTTTAATGCTATAGTAAATGATATAGTTGAACTTCATAAAACAGGGCAGCCAATGCTTGTTGGTACAATAAGTATAGAAAAGTCAGAACTGTTATCAAGCATGCTTAAAAGAAAAGGTATACCACACCAAGTACTTAATGCTAAACACCATGAAAAAGAAGCTGAAATAGTTTCACATGCAGGGGAAAAGGGTATGGTAACTATAGCTACAAATATGGCAGGACGTGGTACTGACATTAAGTTAACCGATGGAGTTGATGAACTAGGCGGACTTATGATTGTTGGTACTGAAAGACATGAATCAAGAAGAATTGATAATCAGCTAAGAGGACGTTCAGGACGTCAAGGAGACAATGGAGGATCAAGATTCTACATATCACTTGAGGATGATTTAATGAGACTTTTTGGATCTGAGAGAATCAAGGATATTACAGAAAGACTTGGACTTGGAGACGATGATCCTATTGAAAGTAAGATGGTATCAAATGCTATAGAACAAGCTCAAAGAAGAGTTGAAGGAAATAACTTTGAAGTTAGAAAGAACGTTTTACAATACGATAACGTTATGAATAAGCAAAGAGAAATAATATATGGTCAAAGAAGCCAAGTTCTTGAAGGTGAAAACCTAAGAGAACATATTATATCAATGGTAGATGATATTATTATTACTGCTGTAGATGCTCATCTTTCACAAACTGTAAATGAAGATCAATGGGACAGAGAAGGATTAATTAGATATCTATCAGACGTAGTTGGTGTAGATTCATTAATGGATATTACTGATGCAGAAAAGCTTTCAAGAGACGAACTTTTAGATGCACTAAAGGAAAAAATGCACTCTATATATGATATGAAGGAAGAAGAAATAGGAGAAGATATAAGAGAAATAGAAAGAGTTATTCTTCTTCGTGTAGTTGATACTAAGTGGATGGATCACATAGATGCAATGGATAAGTTAAAGCAAGGTATTGGTCTTCGTGCATATAGACAAAAGGACCCAGCTGTTGAATATAGATTCGAAGGTATGAATATGTTTGAAGAAATGATCTTTAACATTAAGGAAGACACAATTAGATATCTATATAGAGTTCAAGCTGAAAAGAAGATTGAAAGAGAAAGAGTTGCAGAACCAGTGGCAGCAAGTCATGGTGATGACTCTCTTAAAAAAGAACCTAGAAAAGTTAAGGATAAGACAGGAAGAAATGACTTATGTAAATGCGGTAGTGGTAAGAAATTTAAAAACTGCTGTGGAAAATTTCAATAATTAAAAAAGAAAAGGGAGTTTGTTAATTCAAGCTCCCTTTTTAGAAATAGTGATTTGTAAAAAAAGTTAAGTTTTAATATAATAATTATTAATATAATTAGAAAGGAGAGCTGAAGGTGCATATACAATTAGAAGAACACTATAGTGCAATCCCTACTATGAAGGAAGCTTTAAAAGAAATGAGGGCTTCTCTTTGACGTTGATGGGTCAAAGTTAAAGCTAGAAAAATTAGATAATGTTATGCAAGAAGAAGGTTTTTGGGATGATAGTAAAAAGGCTCAGGAGATTCTTCAAGAGTCAAGGATGCTAAAGGATAAAATAGAAAGCTATGAAAGCCTAGAAAGAAAGCTAGAGGACTTAGAAGTTCTTATAGAACTTTCTGATATGGAAGAGGATTTATCATCTGTTTCAGAGATAAGAGCAGAAAGACGTGAGCTTGAAAGTCTGCTTGAGGAACTTAAAATAAAAACACTTCTTGCAGGTGAGTATGACAAAAATGATGTTATACTAACAATCCATGCAGGAGCTGGTGGAACAGAAGCCTGTGATTGGGCTGAAATGGTTCTAAGAATGTATAAAAGATGGTCAGAGAGAAAAGGATTTAGTGTTGAGGTTATAGATTTTCTTCCAGGAGATGAAATAGGAGTTAAGTCGGTAACACTAGAGATTAAGGGAGAATATGCCTACGGATATCTAAAATCTGAAAAAGGTGTTCATAGGTTAGTTAGAATATCACCATTTGATTCAGCAGGTAAGAGACATACATCTTTCTTGTCTATTGAAATACTACCTGTTATAACTCAACAGCAAGATATTGAAATAAGAACAGAAGATATGAAAATTGATACCTATAGATCAGGTGGGGCAGGTGGACAACATGTTAATAAAACAGAGTCTGCCATAAGAATAACTCACTTACCTACAGGAATAGTTGTTCAATGCCAAAATCAACGTTCACAGCATGCTAATAAGGATTCAGCATTAAAAATGCTTAAGTCAAAATTAATTGACCTTAAGGAAAGAGAACATAAGGAAAGAATTGAAGATCTTTCAGGAGACCATAGTCAAATAGCCTGGGGATCTCAAATAAGATCCTATGTATTCCAGCCATACACATTGGTAAAAGACCACAGAACAAACAAGGAAATAGGGAATATATCAGCTGTGATGGATGGAGATTTAGATTCATTTATAATAGAGTATTTAAAAGAGCAAATTAAATAGTTGTATTATGTAAGTATGAGTGCTTGCAGTAGTGTAGCCTCCTTATAAACCGACGAGACCTTCAAACAGAGCTTCTAATCTACTAAAATATTGTTAGAGTAAGTGCGATATCTAAATCGCTTTGCTTGCCGATATCTTACTAACTCTAACAATATTTTAATAGATAAGAATCTCTTGTTTTTGGCTCTATGGTTTCTAAGGGGGCTACACTACTTGCAATGAAAGCTATGCTTACATAACAATATTAATTTGTAGTTGAGTTTCTGTATAACTGTGTTTAAGAGGATATATTGATATTAAATTTATAGAAGATAAATTTTCATAATGATAAACATTATAGTGAGAAAAAGTAAGTGTGGTGATATGGGATGCAAATTAGTAGACTGCTTGAGATGGTATTTATATTGCTTAATAAAAAGGTGGTTACGGCTAGGGAATTATCTGAGTATTTTGAAGTTTCTGTAAGGACTATTTATAGGGATGTTGATGCTCTTAATGAGGCAGGTATACCTGTTTATGCTAATAGGGGTAAAGGTGGAGGTATTAGTATTTTAGATAACTATGTTTTAAATAAATCTATTCTTTCGGAAAAGGAACAGGTTGATATTTTATCATCACTTCAAGGATTAAACGCCTTAAGCACCCCCGATGTGGAGCCAATTCTTAGAAAGCTTCAAAATATCTTTAAAAAGGAGAATGTAAACTGGATTGATGTTGATTTATCCCATTGGGGTAGTGAAAACTTTGAAAGTGAAAAGTTTAGTTTACTTAAAACAGCAATTTTAAATAAAAGTCTTATAAGTTTTGAATACTTCTCTTCTTCTGGAGAAAGCACTCAAAGAATAGTTGAACCCTTAAGGATAGTATTTAAAGGACAAGGCTGGTATCTTTATGGTTTTTGTAGAGTTAAAAATGATTTTCGTATGTTTAAAATAACACGACTAAAAGAACTTAGCTTATCAAAAGAATATTTTAAAAGAGAAGTTCAAGAGCAGGTTTTTAATGACTTTAAAAACATTCATAAAGAAGATGTAAAAACAGTATTAAGAATTCATGGGAAAATGTCATATAGAATATATGATGAATTTCATGAAAAGCAAATAGAAAAAAGCGATGATGGCACTTTTACTATAACAGTAAACTTTCCAGAAAGTGAATGGCTTTATAGCTATATTTTATCCTATGGAGACGCAGTTGAAGTTTTAGAACCAAAATATATTAGAGAAATAATAAAAGTAAAATTACAGGAAGCTTATAAAAAATACTTATAATATGACATATAGTTGTCAACTTACTAGTGCTAAACTAGCTTTAGATAAAGCTAAAGTTAGCATATTAAAATAATAGGGAGTAAGTAAATGAATAAGATAGATTATAAAAAAGATTATAAGGATTTATATATTCCAAAGAAAAGACCAACAATTATAAGAGTACCAAGTGTAAATTTTGTTATTTTAGATGGTGAAGGTAATCCAAATAATGAAGAATTTGCTCATAAAGTAGCGGCACTTTACAGTTTAAGTTATGCTGTAAAGATGTCATACAAAACTAAGGATGTTCCTGAAGGCTATTACAATTACACTGTATTTCCACTTGAGGGTGTATGGGATTTAATAGATAAAAGCGTGCCTGCTACTGATAAAAATAACTTAAAGTATAAAATTATGATTCGCCAGCCAGAGTTTTTAACGAAGAATTTGTTTGAAAGATTTATTGCAGAAACGAAAAAGAAAAAGCCAAATATTTATCTTGATAAAATAGAATATGCAGCAATAACCGAGGGTTTATGTTGCCAGATGCTTCATTTAGGAAGTTATGATAGTGAAGCAGAAAGTTTTATGGAAATGGAAGAATTCTGTAGGGATAATGGATATAAAAGAACTTCCTATAAGCATCGAGAAATATATCTTTCTGACCCAAGAAAAACACAGCAGTATAAACTTAAAACAGTACTTAGATTTAAGGTAGAAGCCAAGGAGAAGTAAATGCATATTATAAATGTTAACTCTGAAAACATTGATAGAGAACATATTTGCTGTGCTATTAGCGATAAAAGAGGTGAAGGTTGCATTACCTCAAAAAAGCAGTGGATGAAGGAACAATTTGATAATGGACTCATTTTCAAAAAGCTTAATGTACGAGGAAAGGTTTTTGTTGAGTATATACCAGCTGAAAATGCATGGTCTCCTATAGAGGCTAATGGATATATATTTATAAATTGTTTATGGGTTTCTGGGAAGTATAAAGGTCAAGGATATGCAAATAAGCTATTGGAAGAATGTATTAATGATACAAAGCTTTGGAATAGAAAAGGGTTAGTTATCCTTTCAAGTAAAAAAAAGATGCCCTTTTTATCCGACGCAAATTATTTAAAATATAAAGGCTTTAAGATTTGTGATGAGGCACATCCATATTATGAACTCTTATATTTACCATTTGAAGATGAAATAGAAAAACCTAGGTTTAAAGAATGCAGTAAAAAAGGTTTAATTGATAAAAGAGGGATAGTTTTATATTATTCAAGTCAATGTCCACATACTGAAAAATACGCATATTTGATTTCAGAAATCGCAAGGTCTAAAGGTGTTGAATTTACTTCTATAAGGTATAAGTCAAAGGAAGAGGCACAAAATGCACCTGCACCTTTTACTACATACAGTCTTTTTTATGATAGAAAATTTGTAACTAATGAAATTCTCTCTGAAAAAAAGTTTATAAATTTTCTTGAGAATAGGGGATTATAAAAAATATCTGGTCTATATTTAATCTACATAATTTTCTCATTATGAGAAAGAATATAATTGAGAGAATTATTAGATAGGAGGGTTTTATATGCCAGGAGTTAGTAAAGACCAATTAAAGCTTGTTGGAATTTCTTGTTTAGATTATAACTCAGAATCACTTACTTCATCAATTGATGAGAAGATAGGTAGAAGTTGTGAAACTTGTACACATTGGAGTGGAGAAAGATGTACAATAGATGTATTTGATAAAGTTCTTACAGGTCTTGATCAAACGTAATTTACTATGCATTAGTTTTATTTAAAATAGTAAGGGATATATCAATTAGAAATTAACTTCTAATTTGACATATCCCTTTATTATGGTAGGAGATTAACTAAAAAAGAGTTATTTTTGGCACATAGATACAAAGTATCTATGAAATTCTAGATTATTTGAAAGTTCAGGGTGAAATGATGTCACAAGAATGTTGTCTTGTTTTGCAGCAACTATGCTGTCATTTACCCTGTGCAGTATTTCTACATTTTCACCAGTTTTCACTATATAAGGAGCTCTAATGAAGACAAGTGGAATAGGTTCATCTGAAACACCTTGTATAACATGATCTACAACAAAGCTATCTAGTTGTCTACCATAGGCATTTCTTTTTACGCTAATATCCATAGCCTGAATATGGCGCCTGTCATCATTTTCAATTGATTTAGCAAGTAATATCATTCCAGCACATGTTCCCCAAACAGGAAGACCAGAGGATATTTTCTCCTTTAGTGGACCTAATATAGACATATCCCTTAATAGCTTTCCTATGGTGGTGCTTTCGCCTCCAGGAAGAATTAAACCATCAATATCATTTAAATCTTTACTTTTCTTAACTTCTAAAGCTTCATGACCAAGGGCTTTAATGTGATTTATATGTTCTATAACTCCACCTTGAATTGATAATATCCCTATTTTCATATTACCAACCTCTTTCAGCGTATGTTGTAGCTACTTCACTAGCTGCAATTCCTGACATTGGTTCTCCAAGATCTTCTGAAACCTCAGCTATAATCTTTGGATCATTGTAATAAGTAGTAGCAAGAACTATTGCCTTAGCTCTCTTTTCAGGATTTCCTGATCTAAATATACCTGAACCTACGAATACACCTTCAGTACCAAGTTGCATCATAAGTGCAGCATCTGCTGGAGTTGCGATTCCTCCTGCTGAGAAGTTAACAACAGGAAGTTTTCCTTCGTTCCATACATATTCTATAAGGTCAAATGGAGCCCCGAAGTCTCTAGCTATAGTCATAAGTTCTTCCTTTGGAGCACTTTTAACCTTTCTTATATCTTCCATGATTTGTCTTAAGTGAGTTACAGCTTGAACAACGTCTCCTGTTCCTGCTTCACCCTTTGTTCTAATCATTGCAGCACCTTCACCTATTCTTCTAAGTGCTTCACCAAGGTTTCTAGCTCCACAAACAAAAGGAACCTTAAAGTCTCTCTTGTTAATGTGGTAAGCTTCGTCAGCAGGTGTTAAAACTTCACTTTCATCTATATAATCTACACCAAGTGATTCAAGAATTTGAGCTTCAACAAAGTGTCCAATTCTAACCTTTGCCATTACAGGAATTGATACAGCTGATTGAATTTCCTTAATCATTTGAGGATCTGACATTCTAGCAATTCCGCCTTGCTTTCTAATATCTGAAGGAACTCTTTCAAGTGCCATAACTGCACAAGCTCCAGCAGCTTGTGCTATTTCAGCTTCCCAAGGGTTCGTAACATCCATTATTACTCCACCCTTTAACATTTGTGCAAGATTTTTGTTAAGATCATGTCTTTCCATAATTATAAACCCCCTAAAATTGTATCGTTACAAAACGCATCATTTAATACATACAATTATTATAATGTATTGTATTCATTTTGCAATAGGAAAATTCAAAAAAGTTAAAAAAATTTGGGGAATTGCTTAAGATGTAGGTGAGGTCAAGAAAGTAGGTGTACACATCCCTGAAACTTTTCCTACATATCAATTTTCAATTTGTGATACAAGGTTTCCTTAGGATTTTAAGTTTGGTATAATTATTAAAAGGAATATTATGGGGGTAATTATGGATGGCTATGAAAGAATAAGTGATTCTTTAGTGTATTTTATGTTTGCTTTTATTGTATTTTGTGCTACTACATTTATTATGAGATACATTAGATGGGTTAGGGCTAAGGATAATGTTGGACAGAGACTATATCAGATGAAAAGAGAGTTTAATTATTCTGCAATAGTTTGGTCAGTTTTAATGCTTTTTAGAATATACGAAGATTATAGATGGAGTAAAATTGTAGGTAATGAAGAGATCGATCCAAGTATTAGTGAGGTATTTAAATTTATTAATACACAGGAATACACTTTAAAGGTAACATATTTAGCTATAATTGTAGTTTTAGTAATGTTTACTATAGATTTTTTGCTAAGTGTACCACTAAGAAGCACTATTTATAATGAAGGTATAATAGTGAATTCTGGTAAGTTTATTCCTTGGGAAGATATTCAAAGAATAGAATATAGAGAAGTTGCCATTGGGAACAGTAAAAGATTTAGAATATACACATCCCCTAAAAGGTTTGAGGAGGCTCTTGTTAAGATATCTGAGATTGATAAGGTTATTGAAATAATAAGTAGATATACAAATGTTGATATTTTTGAGGTGAATGTTACTTATATAGGAGATGAAAAAGAATCTTAAATTAATATAAAATGCCAGTTATCCATAAAACCTAATATAGGTTAGGGTAACTGGCATTTATTCTATATTAATTTCTTTACCATTATATAGCTTTTATTATATACTCTAAATCCTGCTTCTGTGAAAAATGATAATTCATCTACATCACTACAATCTATAAATACAAATGTTATACCTTTCTTCAGTAAAAAGTTAGAAAGATCTTGCATTATAGCATCACGTACATCACTTTCACTATACTCATCTTCAACTACTATTTTAATAAGATAGCCATATAGTACCGAAGAGTTGATTTTAAAGCTATAGTATCCTATACACTCGCCATCTTTGAAACAAAGGCGTGTGTATACTTTACTATCCCCAGATGATAGGATATCTTTATCCTTTGCAAGGCTAAAGCCAAATACCTTTTTGTGTAGATGATTTATTTCATCTGTGTATTCTGAGGTGTAGTTCTCGAAGGTATAATCATAGTTTTCTTCCCTTAAAGTTAATATTATTTTGTAAAGCTTCAGTACTTCATATCTTTCGCAAAAGCCGAGATCTATAAAACTTTTTGAATTTTTTTTCTCAATGTTTGCAAGATAGATTTTATCATCAAGTTCATTACATAAAAGTGTGCAGATATCAAGAAGCTCATTGTGGGTTTTTGTGTAATGCTTTATAAGCACTCCATCTGCATATCTAACAGGATATGCAAAGGAGATTGGATTTAAGTCGCTGATTACAAAGTGACCTTCCTTAAAAACACCTTTTAGTTCATCATAATTTAAAACACTTTCCTTAAGGTTCTTTTCTATTCTTTTGAAGTCGATTTCACCTGCAAAACGTGCCATTTAAATCATCCTTTTCTTTTTATAAATAATAGTCCATTTAAAAAGACTAAAGTGATAAATGATAAAAATATATAGTTCGAGTACAAGTCAACTTTATCAATGTTTTCATGAACATTAAAATTTTTATCATTTACTATATCATTATATGTAAAAAAGGATTTTAGGACTTTAAAAACATCTATTATTTTTTCTTCTTTCACATTTTTTATTGTATCGTAGGGTGTGTGTATTTTATCTGTGTCATCATGAATTAAAGTTATAGAGTTTACACCAAAAGGTGTAAAGGATGCATGATCACTATTATCCATGTAAAGTTTAGAAGATTTTATGTTTATTTTCTCCATGATACTAATGACTTCCTTAGATAAAGGATTTTCACTAATACTTAAAACAGATAATGGTATGTTTTTGTTACTACCTACCATATCGAAGTTAATAACACTGGCATTCTTAATATCTATTGGAGGATTCTCTGCAAAGTATTTAGACCCAAGCAGTCCTACTTCCTCAGCGTCAAAGGCTACTATTATTATATTTCTCTGAGGATTTGATTTCTTCAGAATCCTAGCAGCTTCAATTACAAAGGATGTACCAGAAGCATTATCAAGTGCACCTGGATATATAGTGCCATCACTATCAAAGCCTACATGATCTAGATGTGCTGAAAGAATAATAGGGGGAAGGGTCTGATTACTTCCTTTTATCATTCCAATAAGGTTCTTACCTTCAACATTTTTATTTTCAGTGTTAGTCTTTATTTCAAATGTTACACCCATTCTAGAAAAAGCTTCAATTTCCTTTGAAACAGTAGGGTTAACCATTATCTTTATAAGGCCACTTTTATAGTTTTTTTGAAGCTTATAAGGGGTTCTAAATCTAAAATATGAATCAGTAGTATAAATAGTAGCTTTAACTCCATTGTCAGAAAGAATAGTATCGAGTTTATAATCATCTTCACTTTCATTTATCATTTCTTCCTCAAATAAGTAAATAGGTTTTCCTTCCTTTATAGATGATGATGCAACCCCTTTTGCTTTTCCTTTAATAGATTTTCCAAAACTTATTTCCTTAAAGTCTTTTCCATAAACATATTCTTTAAGTAAATTTCCTCTAGCGTCAAATGCTCTAAATGAACATTCCCCAGAGAGCTGAACATTGTTTAGTTTGAATGATTGTTTATATCCCTTATCTCCTAGGGGGATAAGGTTCATTTTATCAAAATTATCTTCTATATAATTTATAGTCTTTTCACTACCTTCATGACCAGTAAGTCTTCCTCTATATTCTGGTGATGTAATAGTTTCGATATGTTTCATAAAGTTTCTAGTACTAAAGTAAGGATTTCTATAAATAATATTAAAGTATATTGCAACTGTTGTTAAAGTAATTAAAAATAAAAATATGTAGCGCTTTCCCATATATATCACCTCGGTAAAATATATTAAAAAAAACCTATCATTATTACATATCTAAAAATGATTAATATAACACTAGAAACAAATTATCATAAAGTTATGTATTGAAAATATACTTTAATATGTAGGGAAAAGAGGTGAGAAAATGGCAAATGATAATGAAGATCTAGATTATGAAATAAATAAACTTCTCAATGAAATATCTAAAGCCTCTAAAAAAATAGATCATGAAGATGGAAACTTTGGTGATGAATTTCAAGAGTTTGTATCTGATGGATGCTGTGATACCCTTAAGGGAGGAAAATTAGCTTCCAGTCCATGTGATAGTTGTTCGAAAAAAAGGGCAATAGTTAGAGCATGGAGAAGAGTATGTAATATAAAATATATTCCTCCCTACGTTGACGAGGATTGTAGGGATTTTAAGCTTGCTTTAATAATTGAAAAGATAGAGCCTCAAATAGTTGAAAAAGTATTTAAGTTTTTAATATATAGGGTTAGTATTAGTGAAATAGTTGGATGTATAGATGATCCAGAATGGAAGGTTCAAGCGGAGAGTATTCTAAGGGCAAATGGGTACTATAACTTTATAAGAAAAGAGTTTGGAAATTTTGGGAAGGAAGAAATTTTGCAGTTATTATTTGATGTTAACTTTTGCTGTTTTGACTATCAAAATAAAAGGACACTAACAGATTCAGAGTGCGTAACTATGCTAAAGTACTACATAGTTTATGTACTAAGGGATAAAATAAAAGAAAGTATAGTTAAGATTTCTGAGCTTATTGAGCTAGATCTTGAATATAAAATTGCGGTTATTGAAGGGGAAATTAGGTATATAATTAAATGCCTTTTAGAACAACTTGTTATTACTCCATTTGAGGGAGGAAGTTATACGATTACAAACTTCAATAAAATAGGAAGTTTAACCCAGCTACTTGAGATATTTAATGGATTAAACTGTGGAAAACATGATCAAAGAAATGATTTTAAGCATATAAGAGACACTATAAATAAATATGAAAAAGTACTTAGAACTTCCTTTGATTTTTTAAATAGAAAGATAAGGCAGATTGAATGCTTAATGAATCAGAGAAGATTCATTGTTGGAGTAACTGGAATTTGTGGCAGAGGTCGTTTTGAAGATGAGTCACCTGATATAATAATCCCACCTAAGCCTGTTATAATTTTAAATCCTCGTGATAGTTATAATTAACAAATTTTTATTGTAATTAGATTTGTTTTAATATAAACTAAGTGAGGAAGATTATTTTGTAATATGAGGTGTTTAATTTATGGAAGAAGGACCTAGTAGAAGGTTTAAAACTGAATAGGTCTTATCCTGAGACTTCCTAGTCTGGGATAAGGCTAGGAAGGGAGCGGTTAAAAGTGTTACAAATTTTTAAAACGATTGAAAGCGGCACTTGTGAATTAGAAAATATTGAAAATGGGTGTTGGATAAACCTTAAGAACCCTACTGAAGAGGAACTTAAACTTGTTTCAGAGAAAACAGGACTATATATGGAGTTCCTAAAGGCTGCACTAGATGAGGAGGAAACCTCTAGACTTGATTTTGAAGATGATCAGCATCTAGTTATTGTAGACGTTCCTTTTATGGAAGTTGAGAATAATTCTGTACAGTACCAAACAGTACCACTTGGGGTTATACTAAATGATCAGTACATAGTTACTGTATGTTTGAGAGATAGTAGAATTATAGAAGACTTTATGCAAAAGAAGGTAAAGAATTTCTATACCTTTAAAAAGTCACGCTTTATACTTCAAATACTACTTAGAATAGCCACATATTATTTAAGCTATCTAAGACAAATAGATAAAACAAGTAATGTTATAGAATCTAAGCTTCATAGGTCAATGAAGAACAAGGAACTTATACAGCTTCTTTCTCTTGAAAAGAGTCTTGTGTACTTCTCAACATCACTTCGTCAAAATGAAGTAACACTTGAGAAAATGTTAAAGCTTAGTATTATGCAAAAATACCCTGAAGACCAGGATGTACTAGAGGATGTAATAGTTGAGAATAAGCAGGCTATTGAAATGGCTGGAATATATAGTAATATTCTTTCAGGCACAATGGATGCATTTGCCTCAATAATATCTAACAACCTTAATATAGTAATGAAGTTTTTAGCATCTATCACTATTATAATGACAATACCTACTATTATAGCAAGTATATACGGTATGAACTTTGCATGGATGCCAATGATTAATAATCCATATGGATTTTTTATAATACTAGGTATTATGGGAGTGTTCTGTGGAATAGTAACATGGGTACTTGCGAAAAAAGACATGTTTTAATAATTTATAGATATAAAAGGTAGCCTTTGGCTACCTTTAGTTTTTTTTCTTCTAGTCGAGAACTTATTAAGAATAAAAAGCACAAAGCTATTATAAAGATAAGTATCGGGTAATTTAGGAGGGATTTTTTTGTCGATTTCAGCATTAGTAAGTTTGATTATAGGCTTTGGAGCTATGTTTTTAGGCTACATACTTGGAGGAGGACATTTATTAGGTCTTATTTCACCAACTTCACTAATTATAGTTATTGGGGGAACCATAGGTGCTGTTGCACTTTCATTTCCACCAAGGGTACTTAAAAGGTTACCAGGGATATTAAAAGTTGCATTTACAAGTAAAAAAGGCAAGGATATGGCTGAGCTTATAGAGTACTTTAAGGAAGTATCTATTAAAACAAGAAAAAATGGTCTTTTAAGCATAGAAGATACTATTTCAAATGACCCTAATATTGACCCATTTATAAAAAAAGGGCTACAACTAGTTGTAGATGGTGTTGAACCTCAAACTGTTAGAAGTGTTTTAGAATCAGAAGCTTATATGACTTCTGAAAGACATAAAGAGGGAATAGCAGTATTTGAGTCAGCAGGTGGATACTCACCTACCATGGGTATTATAGGTACTGTTATGCATCTTGTAGAGATTATGGGAAGTCTTGAGGAGACATCAACCCTTGGGCCTAAAATTGGTGCAGCCTTTTTAGCAACTCTTTATGGTATTTGGACAGCTAATCTTTTATACTTACCAATTGGTTCAAGACTAAAAGTTATAAATAAAAATGAAGAACAACAATATGAGATGACTATAGAAGCCATTATAGCTATACAAGAAGGAATAAATCCTAATACACTAGTTGAAAAATTAAAAAGCTATCTTTCAGCAGATGAGCTTAAGAATTTAAAAAATGGCGGTGAGGAATAGTCATGTCTAGAAAAAGGCATAAAGAAGAAGGACATCCAAATCATGAAAGATGGCTTGTTAGTTATGCGGATTTTATAACTGTACTTATGATATTTTTTATAGTTATGTTCTCTATGAGTCAAGTTAATGCAACGAAATATAAACAATTAGCAGCATCATTAAATGATGCACTTGGTGGAGGGAAAAGTATAATAGGCTCAGACAAGCCTCCTTTGACAAATGAAAATGTAGCTCCTATTCCAGAGGTTAAACAAATGGAAGAAGCTAAGAAAGAAGTAGAAGAGTATTTGAAAAATGAAGGACTAACTGGAAAAGTTAAGGTTAGTATAGATGATAGAGGTCTTGTTATAAGTCTTCAGGATACATTGATATTTGATTCTGGAAGTGCAATAGTAAAACCTACACATAGGCAAACACTTGCTAAAATAGGGATTGCTTTAAAGAAAATGCCAAACTTTATTAGGGTTGAAGGTCATACGGATAACATCCCTATAAAAAACTCTCAGTTTTCATCAAATTGGCAGCTATCAGCTGTTAGAGCAGCTAATATAGTTGAGGTAATTATTAATGATTCAAAAATTTCTCCAAATATTATTTCTGCACTAGGATATGGAGAAAATAGACCAGTAGCTCCTAATTCAAGTAGCACTGAAAGAGCTAAAAATAGAAGAGTTGACATAGTACTTCTAAAAAGTAAGTATAATGAGACGGAAAAAAACTCATCTACGAAGGCTAATAGTAATGTAAAGAAATAACATTGAATTTAAAGAGGTAAAACATAACTTTTTATCTAATTATATGATAATAGTTATGTTTTTTCTATTTTGTTAAATAGTTTGTTATATAATATATTTAGTGAAAGAGAGAAATTACATATTAATATTATTGTAAACTTAACTTAGAACGAAATGTGTTCTAGCTTCAGGAGGGTATATGGATATAATAGAAATTTTATCAGGAGAACTTAAAATATCAAAGGGACAAATTGAAAGTACAATAAAATTAATTGATGAAGGAAATACCATTCCATTCATTGCAAGATATAGAAAAGAAGCAACTGGAGGTCTAGATGATACTACACTTAGAGAATTAAGTGATAGACTATCCTATCTTAGAAACCTTAAGGATAGAAAAGAAGAGGTTCAAAGACTTATTGAAGAAGGTGGAAATCTTACTGAAGAAATAACTGCTAAGCTAAGAGATGCCAAAACTATTACAGAGGTTGATGATATATATAGACCATTTAGACCTAAAAAAAGAACAAGGGCAACTATAGCAAAGGAAAAGGGACTTGAACCACTTGCTGAAATTATAATTTCTCAAAGTTTTAACTTCTCTTTAAAAGAAAAAGCTAAGGAATTTATAGATTTAGATAAGGGTGTTGAAAGTGCAGATGAAGCGATTAATCTTGCTAGTGATATAATTGCAGAGACTATTTCTGACAACGCAGAATATAGAAAAAGAATAAGAAACCTAACATTTATAAATGGAAAGATTCAAACAAAATGTAGTGAAGAGAACCCTACATATAAAATGTACTATGACCATATAGAGTATGTAAAAAACATACTAGGTCATAGAATACTTGCGGTTAATAGAGGAGAAAAAGAAGGAGCACTTTCTGTTAAAGTAATTGCACCGGAGGATAAGATTGAAGCTTTTCTTGAAAAGGACATTATAAAAAGAGAGGGAGAGGAAACCCCTATACTAAAAAATGCTATAAAGGATAGCTATTCTAGACTTATAGCACCATCTATAGAGCGTGAGATTAGAAGTGAGCTTAAGGAGAAGGCTGAAGAGGGAGCGATTAAGGTGTTTTCTAAGAATCTTAAGGCACTTTTAATGCAATCACCTGTTAAGGGAAAAGTTGTTATGGGATTTGACCCAGGGTTTAGAACAGGGTGTAAAATAGCAGTAGTTGATGAAACAGGTAAGGTTCTTGATACAGGAGTTGCCTATGTTACAGATGGATCAGGTGAGAGAAAAAGACAAGAAAGTAAGGTAATGCTTAAGAAAATGCTTATAGATAATAAGGTAGAGATAATATCACTTGGAAATGGGACAGCTTCAAGGGAATCAGAAATTATTATAAGTGATATGATTCGTGAAATAGAAAAAGAAGAAGGGTTAAAACTACATTATGTTGTGGTATCAGAGGCAGGAGCATCTGTATATTCAGCATCAAGTCTTGCTGCTAAGGAATTTCCTGATATGGATGTATCATTAAGAGGAGCAGTATCAATAGGTAGAAGGCTTCAAGATCCACTGGCAGAACTAGTTAAAATAGACCCTAAATCAATAGGGGTTGGTCAATACCAACATGACGTAACTCAAAAAAGACTTGATGAGGCTCTTGGTGGAGTTGTTGAAGATTGTGTAAATAAAGTAGGGGTAGATCTAAATACTGCATCAGCGCAGCTTCTTTCTCATATAGCAGGAATTAATGCATCAATAGCTAAAAATATCGTTGAGTATAGAGAAGAGACTGGTAAGTTTATAAAGAGAAAAGATTTATTAAAAGTAAAAAGACTAGGAGATAAGGCATTTAAACAATGTGCAGGCTTTCTTAGAATAAGTGAAAGTAATGATTTTCTTGATAACACATCTGTACACCCTGAATCATATGATGCATCAAGAAAAATAATAGACGTATTAGGGTATACAGATGATGAGAAAAAGAATCATGAATTCACTGATATAGACGAAAGAGCAAAGAAATACGGAATAAGAAAGATATTAGAGGAAACAGGACTTGGAGAAATGACACTAGAGGACATCCTAAAGGAAATTAAAAAGCCTGGAAGAGACGTTAGAGAGTCACTTGAGGGACCAGTATTTATGTCTAATATTTTAGAGATGAAGGACTTAAAGCCTGGAATGATTTTAAAGGGAACAGTTAGAAATGTTGCTGATTTTGGAGCATTTGTTGATATTGGAGTACACCAAGATGGACTCATTCATATAAGTCAGTTATCAAATAAACTTGTCAAACATCCACTAGACATAGTTAAGGTTTCCGATGTTGTTGATGTAAAAGTAGTTGAAATAGACCTTGAGAGAAAGAGAATAGCACTTTCGATGAGGGATTTAGCCTAGTAATATATAGGAGGAAATGTTGGTGAGTAAAGATAATACCCTTATTATAAGGGGCGGAAAAGTAATTACCATGGCAGGGAGTGTCTATGAAGCAGCTGATGTGTTTATTCAAGATGGAAAAATTATGGACATAGCAAGTAACATAGATTTGAAATGTAATGAAATAGATGCTAGTGGGAAAGTAGTATTGCCTGGATTTATAGAAGCCCATAGTCATATAGGAATAGAAGAGCCTAATAATGATAACCCAGGAAATCTAAATGAAACATCTTCTCCTATAACTCCTTATATAAATGGGATAGATGGTGTAAACTTTTATGATGAAAGCTTTAAAAGGGCACTTGAGGCAGGAATAACAACAGTTGCAACAGGACCTGGAAGTGGAAATGTAATCGGTGGAACATTTGGTATAATAAAAACCTTTGGTGAGGACCCATTTGACATGATATTTAGGTTAAAGTCATCTATGAAGGCAGCACTTGGAGAAAATCCTAAGAGAATACATTCATCAAAGGGTAGGGCTCCTGTTACTAAAATGGGAATAAGTCATATGCTACGTGACACATTAAATAAATCAATGGCATATAGAAATTTGAAAGTTGTTAAGCTAAGTAGAAGAGAATATTTTGAAGAAAATAGAATGTATGAGGAAATGCTTCCTGTTATAGAAGGGTCTATGCCACTATCTATTCATGTTCACAGAGCTGACGATATTGTAACAGCTCTTAGAATAGCAGATGAATATAATATTAAGATTCAACTTTTACATGCTACAGATGGAATAAAACTTAAAGATGAAATTAAAAAAAGAAATATATCAGCTATAGTTGGACCTATAATGAGCTTTTCAAAAAAAGTAGAGACCAGAGAAAAGAGTCCATTTATAGCAAGAGAGTTTATTGATAAAGGTATAATAACTGCTATTTCAACAGATCATCCTGTAACTCCAATAGAATATCTTCCTATATCCGCGGCACTTTGTGTTAGGGAAGGGATGGATTATATGAAGGCTCTTGAGGCTATAACAATAAGTCCAGCAAAAATTCTTGGTATAGATAGACAAGTTGGTTCTATAGAAGTAGGAAAAGATGCAGATATAACTATTATAAATGGAGACCCTCTAGATGTAATGAGTAAGGTTCACTATGTAATAGGAAAAGGAAAAATAGTATATGAATATAACTATTCCCGCTAAATTTAAAATAATATTTGCAGTAATATATAGAAAAAGGAGTAATTAAAGTGAAAAATAATAAACTTCTTATTAAAGGTGGGAGAATACTTACCGTAAGTAGTAAGATAATTGAAAAAGGTGATATCCTTATAAAAAATGGCAAAATAGCAGATATCGCTGAGGAAATAAATATAAGAGACGCAGATGAAACAATAGATGCAACTGGACTTACTATTACTCCAGGACTTATAGAGGCACATTGTCATATTGGTATATTTGAAGATAGTATAGGTGAAGGGGGGAATGATGGAAATGAATCTACAGATCCGTTAACTCCTCATCTAAGGGCAATAGATGCTATAAATCCAATGGATAGAGCATTTTTAGAGGCAATCTCTGGAGGAATTACAACTGTATCAACAGGACCAGGAAGTAGTAATATACTTGCAGGAAGCTTTACGATTATGAAAACCTATGGCCATAGAGTTGATAAGATGGTTTTAAAGGAAGTTAGTGCGATTAAGGCGGCATTTGGAGAAAATCCTAAAAGAAACCATGGATCAAATGGGTCATCTCCTAAAACAAGAATGGCAATAGCTGCTATGCTTCGTGAAATTCTTCAAAAAGCTAAAATATATCTTGAGAAAAAAGAACAAATAAAGAAAGGTGAATTTTTAGACTATGATATAAAATATGAAAGTCTTATTCCCCTTCTTAAAGGTGAAATACCATTAAAGGTACATGCCCATAGAGCAGATGATATATTTACAGCTATAAGAATTATTAGAGAGTTTAACCTTAAGGCTACACTTGATCATTGTACAGATGGGCACTTGATTGCAGATGATTTAAAGGAAGAGGGCTTTAGTACTATTGTAGGGCCTGCATTAACAGATAGGTCAAAGGCAGAGGTTAAGAATCTATCCTTTGAAACTGCTAAGGCCCTTTATGACAAGGGACTACTAGTTGCCATTATTACAGATCATCCAGAGGTTCCTGTTAATCGTTTAAATGTATGTGCAGCCCTATGTGTAAAGGAAGGGTTAAGTAATGAAGAGGCACTTAAGATGATAACTATAAATCCAGCTAAAATACTTGGAATAGACAAGAGGGTAGGGTCTATTGAAATCGGAAAGGATGCTGACATTGCTATATTTGATGGTGATCCCCTAGATGCTAGAAGTAGTGTTAAGTGGACTATAATAGATGGTAAAGTAGTTTACTCCGCTTGATAATTAATTTTATAAATAGTATAATATTATTATAATCTTCAGGGCAGGGTGTGATTCCCTACCGGCGGTAAAGCCCGCGAGCCTAATAAGGCATGATTCGGTTAGATTCCGAAGCCGACAGTAAAGTCTGGATGAAAGAAGATGGCATAGCTATTGATTATATGCTCCTGAGATTTCTCGGGAGCTTTTTTATGCTGTTTCAGCCCTGTAAATAGTTTAGGAGGGGTAACATGAAAATAGAAGAGCAAAAGACTTCAAGCTCAACTAGAGCAATGACAACAGAGAAACTTGTTAAGGTTTCAATTCTATCAGCAATGGCATTTATAATTATGATGATAGAAATTCAACTACCTATTTTTCCAGAGTTTTTAAAAATAGACCTTAGTGAAATTCCAGCATTAATTGGTGGTTTTGCAATGGGTCCAGTTGTAGGAATTATAATTGAATTAGTTAAAAATGTACTTCACTTACTTATTACTAAGACAGCGGGAATAGGTGAAATGGCTAACTTTATAGTAGGTGCTTCACTTGTATTTGTATCATCGTACATTTACAAGAAGAATAGAACTAAAAAAGGTGCTGTAATATCACTATTAATAGGTACTATAGTTATGAGTATAGTAGCATCACTATTTAACTATCTTGTGCTTATTCCATTATATGAAGTAGTTCTAAAGTTCCCAATAAGTGCAATAGTTGCAATGTCAGCTAAGGTAACAAGTGCAATTGTTAACTTAGAAACACTAGTACTTTTTAGCATACTTCCATTTAACCTTTTAAAGGGAGCTGTAGTTTCTATAGTTGTATTTTTAATATATAAAAAGGTTGAACCAATTATAAAACCAAAATATTAATAAGTAGAATTATTGAATCAGAGGGAGCTTCAACTCCCTCTGATTTTTAGCTATCTGATAAAATAAAAAAGTGGCTATCCTAAAGGTGAATTTAGGATAGCCTAAAATAATTTTGGGGTAATATGACTTTATAAGTCATTATGTTGTATATATTTAATATGACTGTTAAGTCAATATTTTAACTATTTTAAGGTTTGTTCTTCTAAGTAGACTAACTTTCATAGGGAGAATTTCTATCCCATTATCATTATGGGTAATTTTTAAATTTGGCCTATCAGGAAATCCTGGGTTTTGTGATAGGACTATCCCTTTACGGCCATTATTTAATTCAATCTTAGTACCAATAGGATATATAACAAAATGTTTTTGGAAGACCTCTACAATTTCAGGATCGAAATAACCTCCAGAACTTGCAAGTATAAATTCATAAACATCTATATGTGAGTATCCTGGATGAACTCTTGTTTTAGTAGTTAATGAACAGAAGATATCTGCTACAGCTATTATCCTTGAATAAAGAGGTATCTCTTTTCCACTTATTTTTTCAGGATATCCAAGCCCATCAAATCTTTCGTGGTGATAAAGTATAGCTTTTCTACATGTTTCACTTATATCTTTAATAGCCCTTGATGTTTCGTATCCATGAAGTGAATGCTCTTTAACTATATTTACATCACCTTCATTTAGGTTCCCGCCTTTTTCTAATATATCCTGAGGTAGTTTATACATACCTATATCATGCAAAAGTGCTGATGTAGCAAGTTCTCGTATTTCCTTGTCATTAAGACTCATTTTAGTACCTAAAAATACAGCAAGAGATGCAGTATTAAGAGCGTGAGTATAGTGACAGAAAAAAGGATTTGCACTGTAAAGTATATCTAAAGTGTTGTCTTCTATTTTTGATATTACAGAATAAATAATATTAGACACAGATTCATCTAATTTTTCTTTAGTTATTCCATTATTCTTTGCAGTTTCACAAAATATTGCACAGTAATTTTGGAGAATAGATTCTCTAGCTTCATGAACATTAGAAGGTTTTTTCGTCTCTATTACTGTACTATTTGGGTCCTCTATAAAAACTTCGTTAATTCCAAAGTCGTTTAGCTTTTCAATGTAATCCTTATTTAAAAGAGTGCCCTTAGATAAGATAATTAATCCATCATTTGTGGATATATCAAATGCCAAGACATCTTTATCTGTTAAATTACTTAATTTTTTAGATTTCATTGCTATGAACACCTCTCCATTAAATGGTGTAGAATTATTATGAAAAATATTATGATACTAAAAAAAAAATTAAAATTATTTCTATACATCATATATCGATACTACTTTGGAAAAGATTAGTGCTAATATTAAAAAATATAAAAAAAGGAACAGAAAACAAAAAGTTTAATGTTCCTTAGAGCTTAGGTAGTAGTTTTTACACAATGTTCAAATATCTTAAGTGCCTTTGCACAAACTTTACCTTCCTCAGCCATTCTATCAAGTATTTTAAATGTTTCATCTGTGGACATAGTATCCTTATATGGTCTTTTACTTGTTAGAGCATCGTAAATATCACATATTGCCATCATTCTAGATTCAAATGAGATATCATCAGAGCTTAGTCCAAGAGGGTAGCCTGTTCCATCAAGTTTTTCATGGTGATTAGATGCTATATCTATAATATCCTCAAGACCTTTTATCTTGCCAAGTATAATTCTAGTATAGTATGCATGGGACTTTATAACTGAAAATTCCATATCAGTTAAAGAATTATTTTTATTTAATATTGCTTCAGGAACAGCAAGTTTACCTATATCATGTAAAAGTGCTGCAATTTCCAAGCGAGTTTTCTTTTCATAATCATATTCAAGATAATCGGAAACTGTACCTACTAATTTTGCAAGATTTTGTGAATGCTTAAATGTAAAATTGCTTTTATTATCTATTATGTCAGCAAAAACTAGTGCAATAGATTTTAACTCATTAATTGTTATTGGATATTTTTTGTTTGGAATAATATTATCAAATATATATGAAGAAAATCCTATCATTTCATAGTCCCACCAGAAAAAGTCCTTAGATTGAACATCTAAGAATATCTTAACTAGTTCAGGAGAAAATAAAATATTTTCATTTGAAGTAACCCATTTTAATATTTTTCCTCTTTGAGTAAAATTAGGTTTTTCGTAGTCATAGAGAACCTCAAATATATCCGCAAGTCTAATGATTTGAGCTTCTATTGGAATTTCATCTCCCTTTAAATGATTTGGCCCTGTTCCATTGTAATTTTCGTGATGATACTTAACTGCATCAAATACGCTTTTTGAAAAAGGAAGTTTAGACATTAAGGTATATCCTCTTTCAGTATGCTTCTTAACAAAGTCAAAATCCTCATGGGATTTTTTAAGTTGACTACAAACCCCAATATCATGAAGCATAGATGCTATATAAATTTCCTCTAGAAATTTTTTATCTTTACTTATACTTTGTGCTAATGTTAATGATACATAGCAAGTTCTTTTAGAATGGTTAAAAAACTTATGCTGAGAAAGACTCGGAGCATCATAAAAATTCTGTTTATCAAAAACTTTATCATTTGACATAGTGGATTCCGCAATATCTATTGAAATAGATAAGGCTTCAATTAGTTGATATAAGTCAAATTCCCCCATATTTTCCTCCTTGTATATAATGAAAATCATATATTCCTATATGATTTTAGATATATTTAAGTTGTCGGTAATAAAAGTGAAAAATGTTAAATAAATTAATAAAAACTTAATGAAAATTAAGTAAAACATTTTGGTACATGTTTCGATAAATATATTATATAGTTAGTTTTAGGATATATTGCTAAAGATGAAAAAGTTATATATAGTAATATATAACATAAAAAGTAATTATGCCATAGAAAATATAGCAAGGAGGAGTTTTATGAAGGCTCTTGTAGTATCTACATGGATGAAGTCTATTGAAAGAATGTACGGAGAAGAAGTTTTAGCTAAGGCACTTGAAAGTGCAGGAATAAATAAAGATAAAGCCTTTACTCCATTTGAGGATATTGAAGATAGTAAGGTACAAACAATGATGAATACCATTAGTAAGCAGAAAAATATTAGCTTAGCTTCATTATGGAATAGTATTGGACAAGAAAATCTAGTATCCTTTGCAAAGGATTATCCAGCTTTTTTTAAGCATGACACACTTTATCAATTCTTTAAATCAATGTATGATGTACATGTTGTAGTTGTGAAAAAAGTACCTGGGGCAAAGCCTCCTATTCTAAATATAGAACCTATATCAAGTAGGGAAGCTTTATTTACCTATTCATCAAAGAGAGGTATGTTTGATTACTTCTTAGGTCTTATAAATGGTGCAGCAAAGCATTTTAATGAAACAATAGAAGTAAAAGAAATTGAGAGAAAAAGTGATTTTCTGTCAGTAGAAGTTAAATTTAGTAGGGATATATATACTAAAAAGTCCTTTAAAATAAATAATATAATGAGTTTCGGTTTTATTAGGAGTGTAGGATTTAAAGTATCATTTCTTTCACTGTTTTTATTTATTATCCTATCACTTGGAAGTGCAATCTTATTCGAGGGATGGTTATTAAAGGTCGCAGAATTTATAAGTGCATTTGTATCACCTGCTATAGCATTTAAACTTCTAGCTAAAGGTCCACTTAGCCTTTTAGGAGAAGAAATTCATAAGCTTGAAGGAAATAACTATGCAGAAGATGTAGAAATGATAACAGGGGATGAATTTGAGGATCTTTATGATGTTCTTAGAAACTACAAAAAGAAGGTAAGAGCTGATTTTGTAGGGTTTAAAGGACTTACAGATGAAATGAATACCTTTAGTAAGGGACTAAGTTCAATAGCTACAAGAATGGATAATACTTCAAATGAAATATCAAGTGTTGTTGAGCAGCTCTCTTGTGCATCAACTATGCAGGCTGAGGAGACAGAAGGATCTGTAGCTCTTTTAAACAACAACATAGAAGAAATAAAGCATATTGTTGATATTGAAAATGAAAACAAACAGGACCTTGAAAGAGGGGTTACTACAATAGAGGAAAGCTTTAAAAGGGTTATGGAAACTGCGAATAAACTTCAAGATATACTTGTTAGTTTTGAAGGTGTGAAAAATAGTAGTATAGCACTTAAGGATAAAGCAAATGGAATAACAAATATAGTTGGATTTGTTGATAATATAGCGTCACAAACTAATCTACTAGCATTAAATGCTTCTATTGAAGCAGCAAGAGCTGGAGAGCAAGGAAGAGGATTTGCAGTTGTTGCAGATGAAGTAAGACAGCTTGCAGAACAATCAAGTGATGCAGTTCATAGAATAAAGGACAATTTAGGAGAATTTATAGGTGAGATAGAATCACTAGTAGGGGATGTTCAGTACCAATTTGAGGTGTTAAGTGAGGAAAACACAGCACTTGCATCAGCAGTTGAACAAAGTAGTACTGCAAACTCAGACATACAAAAAGTAACAGAAAAGGTAGTGGAAACAGCAGAAAGGCTTCACTCTCAGATAGAGGCAACATCGCATATTTATGATAAGATAGAGTCTTTGGCTGCAATTGCTGAGGAAAATTCTGCTTCATCACAGGAAGTAAGTTCAAGTGTTACAACATACACTGATGAAATAAAAAATCTTACTAAGAGTGTATCAGAATTCCAAAGCCTTACAGAGGAATTCTCAAAGGAAATAGATGTATATAAGATTTAGAATTTAAGATATTACTATATAGTAAAATTAGCTTTATTTGTAGAGGCCCAATTTAGGTAGAAATTTAGGAGATTTCTACCTAAATTCATTTTAGATAGTAAATGGAAATTTTATTTTGATCGCTAGTATAGTATAATGGTTCTTAAAATATAAAAATACTAGGTTAGGAGCATAGTGGAATGTGGATAATTTTAATTGCATTAGCTTTTTTAGCAATAGCAATTTTAGTTAAGGGACTTATTATGTTCGGGGGAAGAGGCGTAGAAGACTTTGACTATGAAAACCTCATTATGATAAGTAGTGATGAAAAGGTTAATGATAGGTTCATTGCTTTAGAGACTACCTTTAACACTAGAGATATTGGAGGGTATAAAACAGAAGCTGGGGAAAGGGTAAAAAGAGGTAAGATTTTTAGAAGTGACAGATTATATAGATCCTCTAAAAATGATATAAACTATCTTGAAAAGTTAGATATAAAAACCTCAGTTGACCTTAGGGAAAACTCAGCATTTAAAAGAAAGCCAAATCGACTTCCAAGTAAAGTTCAATATTTACATATGCCTGTTTTTAAAAAAGTTCATAAAGGGTTATTATTTGCTACTTTATTTGATAGAAAGAATCTTGGGAATGTGTTTTGTAATAGCTATATATTTCAATTAGAAAATAGTGCAAAGACCTTTGGAAGCATCCTACATGTGATGTCTTTTAGGGAGAATCTTCCTTTGATGTATAACTGTACATCGGGGAAGGATAGAACAGGTATTGTAACAGCCCTTTTATTATCCCTATTAGGTGTTAAAGATGAAGTAATAATAAGAGATTATTCACTGTCAAACCTTAATTTTTCAAAGATGTATGAAAGTTTTAGTAAAGACTATGAAAAAAGGTTGAAGCTACTTGGAGCAAATGCAAGGGAGTTAAAGCCAATGATAGCTGTTAATCCAGATTGGATGAAGGATGCCTTAAAATATATAAGAAAAAACTACGGCTCAGCTGAGTATTATTTATTAACTAAAGCAGGACTTCCAAAGGACTCAATAGAAAGACTAAGATATAATCTTTTAGAAAGAGATGAAAGTTTTCTAAATATATGATACAATTTTTAGTGATTTCACAAATAAAATGAATGAAATGAAGTAAAGGATGATTAGATTTGATAACTGTAACTAATGTAAGTTTAAGATACGGCGGTAGAAAGCTGTTTGAAGATGTTAACCTAAAGTTTACTCCAGGTAACTGTTATGGGGTTATTGGGGCAAATGGAGCAGGAAAGAGTACTTTCCTAAAGATTCTTTCAGGAGAAATAGAAGCGAATACAGGTGAAGTTTCTATACCTAAGGATACTCGTGTTTCTGTACTTAAACAGGAGCATAATGCATATGATGAATACAGTGTTTTAGAAACTGTAATAATGGGAAATAAGCGTCTATATGACATTATGAAAGAAAAGGACGAACTATATGCTAAGCCTGATTTTTCAGATGAAGACGGAATAAAAGCATCAGAACTTGAATGTGAATTTGCTGACATGAATGGATGGGAAGCAGAGTCAGAAGCATCAACAGTTCTTCAAGGACTTGGTATAACTGTTGATATGCACGAAAAGAAGGTAGCAGAGCTTACTGGGTCAGAAAAGGTTAAGGTGCTACTTGCACAGGCACTATTTGGTAATCCAGGGGTTCTAATTCTTGACGAGCCTACTAACCATCTTGATATTAAGTCAATTGCTTGGCTTGAAGATTTCCTAGGAGACTTTGAAGGAACTGTTATAGTAGTATCCCATGATAGACACTTCCTAAATAAGGTATGTACACAAATAGCAGACGTTGACTTTGGAAAGATTAAAGTTTATGTAGGTAACTATGATTTCTGGTATCAATCAAGTCAGTTAGCTCTTCAAATGATGAAGGACGAGAACAAGAAGAAGGAAGACAAGATTAAAGAACTTCAAGACTTTATTGCTCGTTTTAGTGCTAATGCATCTAAGTCTAAGCAAGCAACATCAAGAAAGAAGTTACTTGATAAGATAACCCTTGATGACATTCAACCATCAAGCAGAAAATACCCATATATAGGGCTTAAGCCTGATAGAGAAGTTGGAAATGACATACTAGTTGTTGAAAACCTATCTAAGACAATAGATGGTGTTAAGGTTCTTAATAACGTAAGCTTTAGAGTATCAAAGGACGACAAAATTGCATTTGCTGGAAATAATGAAATTGCTAATACAACTCTATTTAAAATATTAGCAGGAGAAATGGAACCTGATAGTGGTAGCTACAAATGGGGGATCACTATTAAGAGTTCATATTTCCCAAATGATAACTCAGAGTTCTTTGATGGTGTTGATTTAAGCCTAGTTGATTGGCTACGTCAATTCTCAGAGGATAAGACTGAAAGCTATATAAGAGGATTCTTAGGTAGAATGCTATTCTCAGGTGAAGAAGCACTTAAAGAAGCTAAGGTTCTTTCAGGGGGAGAAAAGGTTCGTTGTATGCTTTCAAGAATGATGCTAAGTGGAGCAAACGTTCTTATGCTAGACCAACCAACTAACCACTTAGACCTTGAAACAATTACAGCACTAAATGATGGACTTAAGGCTTATAAGAGTGTAATACTATTTACATCACATGACCATGAGTTTATACAAACTATAGCAAATAGAATAATAGAATTCACTGAAGATGGACTTATTGATAAGGAAATGACTTACAATGAGTATCTTGAGATGAAATTTAATAAATAGAAATTTTAAAGGCTAATGAATTTATCGTTAGCCTTTTTCTTATGTAGGGTTAGGTGTCTTGCAGTATGTGTTGTCTATGGCTAAAACGACGAGGCCTCTTCACAGAGCTTCTAATCTGCGCAAATTTACATATACCAAGTGCGACTAGCTGAAAAACCGCTATGCTTGACGCAGTCTTCTAGGTATATGCAAATTTGCTTGATAAGAATCTCTAGCTTGTGGCTCTATTGTTTTAGCCATAGACAACACATCCTTGCAATGAAACTATTTTTACATAACATAATTTGATTTTACATATATCGAAGAATAGCTTTAAGATATTTAAAAGTTTATAAAATATTAAGTGTTTTAATTAGAAAAATTAAAGGGCTTTTAAGTTTACATAATTGTGCTGAAATATAATTTAGGATTAGTCGTAGTAAGTATAATTCATTTTAAAGATTATAGAAGTTTTATTGTAATTAAGGGAGATATTTTGATGCTTAAGATTATCAGTGAATGTTTAGTTTTAGTTGGAGGTATATATGCTTTGTACTTTTCATATTCGATAGGTAAGGATGATGTGGTTAGAAAAGCTAAGGGTACTATGGATAGTCAAAAGTCTAGGGATTATGTTAAAGCTATTAAACGAGGAATGCTCAGTAGCGGGATAGCTTCTATCTGTCTTAGCTTGGTCTTTATAGTTAGTGATTATGTGTCCATAACTATATCTACATCGCTTATAGTTTGTTTTACTCTAATAATATTATATTCAGCTTATAGTCTAATTAAGAAAACATATAAGTTATTTTAAATATGAGTAATAAATCTTTTAAACATTAAGTTGATTTAGCTAACCCCTACATTATTGCAAGAACTCAACTTTACATCAAAATATTTTCATTTCCGTAATACAATATCAGTTGAATTAGCTTAAAATACCTATAATAATTAAATTAGACTATACAATAGGAGATGTTAGCATGAATATAAAAAAGGTTAATTTAGTTTATTTTAGTCCAACAGGAAACACTAGAAAAACAGTAAAGGCAATAGCTAGTGGTATTGGAATTGAAACAATTGAATATGACTTAACAAGGAAAGAGTCAAGGGAGCAGAGTCTTTTCTTTGAAAGTGATGAGCTTGTTATTGTAGGTTCTCCAGTATACGCAGGTAGAATACCTAATATAGAAGGGGATTTGTTTAGGGCACTTAAGGGAGAGAATACACCTGTAGTTTTAGTTGTTAACTATGGAAATAGAGAGTATGAGGATTCTTTATTAGAACTTAAAAATATTCTTAAAGAAAAGGGATTTGTTCCTTTAGCAGCAGGGGCATTTATAGGTGAGCATTCATATTCAAGAAGGATTGCTACTAATAGGCCAGATACAGTAGATTTAGAAAAGGCCATAGAGTTTGGTAAGTGCATAAGAAATAAGATAGAAGGTAAAGACTTTCTAAAGGGGGACATAAAGGTTAGCGGTAATTATCCATATAAAGAGGGGATAGGGTTTATGCCCTTTGCACCTATGGCAAATGATAAGTGTACAAGCTGCGGGAAATGTATAGGGGTATGTCCAACAAATGCAATATCAAAGAAAAATCCTAAAGAAACAGATATTGAAAAATGCATTAAGTGTTTTGCATGTATAAGAAGTTGCCCTGTAAGTGCAAAAAGTATAGAGGTACCTGCATTTAAGGAGAAGATTGAATTTATAGAAGGTATCTGTTTGGCTAGAAGAAAAGAGATAGAAACAATTATTTAAGTTAATACTTACTTAAGATATAGGAGGTTCTATGAAAGAATTATTCATTTATTATATTGCTGTTATTAACATGATTAGCTTTTTAGCAATGTTTATTGATAAGAGAAAGTCTATAAAGCATAAGTGGAGAATTAGTGAGGCAAAGCTTATACTTTTATCTATTATAGGTGGTAGTATAGGTTCAATACTAGGTATGTACATGTTTAGGCATAAAACAAAGCATATAAAGTTTACTTTAGGTGTTCCTATAATAATTATAGTGCAGTTAATACTTTTGTATTTGTTTATTAAGTAATTGAAACCTTTAAAAAATTGCTTTAATATATTCATTAGAGTATTTTAATGGGATGGGAGAATAATTATGGGAAAGATACTAAACTTTTTAAAAGATTTTAAATGGCTGATTATATTCTTTATAGTTTTACAAATTATTATATTGGTAGTTGTTCCAAGGTATGTAATTCCTTTTAGAGTAAATGGAGAGTCAATGCATGATACACTTCAAAACAATGATTTTATGATAGGAAGAAAATATGTATTTGATACCCCAGATTATGAAGATATCATTGTATTTCAAGCTCCTAATAAAGAGTTTTACATAAAAAGAGTCATAGGAATACCAGGGGATACTATATCAATAAAAAATAATGTGGTATATAGAAATAGAAAAGCAATAACTGAAAACTATATTAAAAAGCCTCAGGAGACTATCGAGGTAAATGAGGTAAAACTTCCAGCTAATAAGTATTTTGTTATGGGAGATAATAGGGATAATAGTGAAGATAGTAGATATACTGAAGTTGGATTAGTTGATATAAATAAAATTAAATCTAAAGTATATATGAGATTAAAACCAAGTATAAAGTTTGGTTATTAGAAAAGGGGCGAGTGCCTCTTTTTTGTTTTATTTTATAATTTACATGTTTATGTTAAAATTAATTTTATAGTTACTAAAAAAGAAGGTGAAAATAGTGATAATAAGAACGAATAGTGTAGAGGAAACAATAGAACTTGGAGAAAAAATAGGCTTAAGCCTTAAAGTGGGAGATGTTGTTACATTAAATGGGGACCTTGGTGCAGGAAAAACTCACTTTACTAAAGGGATAGCAAAGGGTTTAGATGTTGATGATTATGTAACAAGTCCTACATTTACTATAGTTAATGAATATAGTGGTAGAATTCCTCTTTATCACTTTGATGTATATAGAATAGAAGATATTTATGAAATGTATGAAATAGGTTTTGAAGAATACCTTTATGGCCAAGGTGTGTGTATTATTGAGTGGTCAGAGGTTGTAAAAGAGCTTTTACCTAAGAATACAATAGATATTGTAATTAAGAGAATTGATGAAAATACACGTGATATAGAAATAAAATCAGACAGAGAATTTTGTATTAAGTAGGAGGAAACATGAGAGTTATCGCGATAGAAACATCAAGTACTGTAGCCTCTGTTGCTATAGTAAATGATGAAAAAATAGAATCAGAAATTTTTATTAATAATAAGCTTCAGCATTCAACCATTCTTTTTCCTATGATTGAAAGTATATTATCTACTCTTTCAATTAATATGGACTCCATAGATGGAGTTGTAGTGTCAGGGGGACCTGGTTCATTTACTGGACTTAGAATTGGAGTAGCTACAGCTAAGGGATTGGTTCAAGGAAGTGAAAGAAAGTTTATAGGGGTTTCTAGCCTTGATTCACTTGCATACCAAAATGGAAGTTTCAATGGGCTTATGTGCCCAATAGTTGATGCGCTACATGACAATGTTTATACATCACTTTACAAGGTAGGAAAAAATGATGTTGATAGAATAACAGATTATGATGCACTTCATATTGATGAATTAATAGAAAGTCTTAGAGAATATGAAGAAAGAATTATTTTTATAGGGGATGCGGTATCCCTTCATAGAGAAAAGATAGAGTCTATTATTGGTAGTAGAGCAGAGTTTTCTCTAACTATGAATAATAGCCCAAGGGCAGCAACACTAGGGTTAATCGGAATAGAAAGACTATCTAAGGGAATTGAAGATAGTATATATTCATTTGGACCAGTATATATTAGAAAGTCACAGGCAGAAAGGGAATATGAGAAAAAACATGGTAAGGAGTAGATAACACTTGGAGCAGTACACTATAGAAACAATGACAGTTAATGATATTGATGATGTTGTAGAAATAGAAGCCTTAAGTTTTACAACTCCATGGAGTAAAAATGCATTTAACCTAGAACTTACAAATAATAAAAATGCACTTTATAGGGTGATAAAAGTGCATGATAAGGTTATTGCATATGGGGGAATGTGGATACTATTTGATGAGGCTCATATTACTAATATTGCAGTTCATCCTGAATATAGAGGGGCTGGTTTTGGGAATATTATAATGAAGGACATGATTGAAGTTTGTAAAGGCGCAAAAATGTCTGCTATGACTCTAGAGGTTAGGGTAAGTAATACTCCAGCGATAAACCTTTATAAGAAGTTTGGATTTGTTTCAGTTGCAACTAGAAAGGGCTATTATCAAGATACAGGTGAGGATGCCCTTATAATGTGGAATTATGAATTGTAATTTTTATAATGTTATTTTATATGTAAAGAAATTGGCCCTACCTCTATTGCATAGAGATAGGGCCAACTATATACAATGAAACTTTAAATTATTCCTCAATAAATTTAATTAATTCCCTATTAAATTTTTCCTGTTGATCATAAAATAATCCATGTCCACTAAATTCAAAGGGAATAAGTTTAGAGTGTTTAATTGCTTTTTTCTGTGCTTCCGCTAATTGAAAACGACATACTTTATCGTGTATACCGTGAAGTATTAAAGTTGGAATTTGTATTTTTTCAAGATCAGAGAATAATTTTTCATCCTCTATCCAAGTTCTTGCAACTGAGGCAGTTGCCCAGCTTGCAGCCTTAAGTCCTAATGAGAAGAACCAATCTGAAAATGGTTTAGTTATGTGTTTGAAGAAAAACATATCTCCAAAATCACTTAACATCTTAGGACGGTCACTATAGGTTTCACTAATTATGTTATCTACAGCTTCCCTTGGAAGCCCATATGGAAAATATGGACGCTTAATTAAGCTTGGAGCCGCAGCAGCACAAAGAACAAGTTTTGATACTCCTTGTCCATACTTTGCAATGTATCTAATAGCTATACTACCTCCCGTAGAGTGACCTAGGAGAGTAACATCCTTTAGTCTAAGGGCTTCTATAACAGCTCTTACGTCATTTGATAAGGTATCATAGTCATATCCTGTAAAAGGTTTATCTGACCTACCAAAGCCTCTCATATCAATACCTATACATCTAAAGCCTTTCTCAGGAAGCTTATTAAATTGATATTCAAATAATTCACTACTTCCTGGCCAACCATGTAAAAATACTATTGTTTTATTGCATAAGGGATTCAAATCTTCTACATAAACCTTTACATTAGATTCTACTTTAACATAGTATCCCAATGATATACCTCCAAAAATTTCTTTTTTACTAGTTTATTCTTATCAAAGATTTATATAACTTAGATTTAAACAAGAATTATCTATAAAGGCATAAGGCTATAGAATAATAGAGATAAGAGGGAAGGGCATAGAAAGATGGGGGATCTTTCTATGCCCTAGGGGGGATAAAACTATGGGAAGCTGTTTCATTAATAAGTTTACCCCGTTTACAGGATTATATACATTTTAAATAAAAAGTTTTTAGAATCTATTAGGAAAAAGGGGAGGGCATGGAAAAGGGGAAACTTTCCATGCCCTGAGGGGGATAAAACTATGCGAAACTGTTTCATTAATAAGTATACCCAGCATTTAGAGCTATATACATAACTTAATATAAAAAATTAATTAAAGGCCAATCTAGTTTTATATAAGTTTAAATCTAGGTTGGTACTTTGTTTTTCTAAAAGGATTAATATGTTAATGTAAGAATTTGTACTTTACATTATAATTATATGTAAAGATAATGTTATACCTATATGGATTTATGGAGGGTATTATGAGTTTAAGATTTGTTTTCGGTAGGTCAGGCCACGGTAAAAGTACCTACTGTTTTAATGAAATAAAAAAAGGTATAGAGAAAAAGGAAGGTAACAGGTTTATACTACTTGTTCCTGAATACTTAACTTTTAGTAGTGAAAATACGCTTTTACATACAGTGAGTAGGGATGAGGATTTTAGAGGTGAGGTTTTAAGTTTTAGAACACTTGGCAATAGAATTTTCACTGAGGTTGGGGGACTTTCACATAGGCATATTAATTCAAGTGGAAGAAGCATGCTTATTTTTAATATATTATCATCCCTTTCTGATTCTCTTAAGGTTTTCTCAAAGTCATCTGCAAAAATGGGCTTTATACCTGATATATCAAATATATTAAAGGAATTTAAAAGATTTGATATTGAAAGTAGTGAGATAGAGGATGTAGCATCGAGTATTAATAGCGAGACTTTAAAGGGAAAGCTTCAAGATATTTCAAAGATCCTAGATGAGTTTAATGAAAGGCTTCATGGAGGATATGTTGATGAGGAGGATGAAATTCAACTTCTAGCTAGAAAGATTCCAGAAAGCAGTTATCTAAGTGGTGCTGAAGTTTTTGTTGATGGATTTGAAGGGATGAATCCTATTCAGTTAAAAGTGCTAGAAGAAATTATAAAAAAGGCTAAAAGAGTTACAGTAACCATTACAAGTGACGGTTTATCAAGGTCTAGTACTAACTGGGACCTGTTTACAAGTGGTAAGGATTTTGAGGAAAACCTACTTAGGATAGCAGCAAATAATGGGGTTTCCTACGAAAAGCCTATAAATCTTAACGACGCTAATTATGCCAATAGGTTTTCTGATAGCACAGAACTTGCTCACCTTGAAAAGTATGCATTTAAGTTTCCCTTTGTAAGATATAAGGATGAAACAAAGGATATAGAGGTTTTTACAGCATCAAACCTTTATAGTGAAGTGAAGAGTGCAGCTAAAAGCATTGTTAAAATGGTTCGTGAAAATGGATATAGGTATAGGGACATTGTAGTAGCCACGAGAAATATGGATAGGTATGAGTCCTTAATTGATGGGATCTTCTCTGATTATAATATTCCGCTTTATATAGATAAGAAAAAGGTAGCAACTGAGAATCCTATAGTTGTACTTCTTCTTTCAGCATTAGAGGTTCAAAGGCGAAGATGGAGTTATGAGGGAGTATTTACATATCTAAAGTCAGGACTTATAGATATTGATGGAGAGGATATTAATTTACTTGAAAACTATGTTGTTGAAAACGGAATTAAAGGTAAAAGGTGGTTTAAGCCATTTGAAACATATTCAAGTATAAGAATAGATAATACTGATAATGAAAGAGAGAATGAGCTTTTAGAGAGGATAAATCTTACTAGAGAGAAGGTTATAACTCCACTAAATAATTTTCATAATAGCCTTAAGAATAGTAAAACAGTTAGAGATATGTGTAGAACAGTTTATGATTTCCTATTATCAATTGGAGTAGATAGTAAGATATCAAGTATGATTGATGAGTTTAATAATTTAGGAGATATTTTACTTTCTAGAGAATATTCTCAGGTTTTTGATATCCTTATAGACATACTAGATCAAACAGTGGAGATAATGGGTGATGATTCTATGAAGGTTTCAGAATTTGTAGAGCTTTTATCTGTTGGATTTAGTGAATGCTGCATAGCTTCTGTGCCATCTGTAATTGATAGTGTACGTGTAGCTAATGTTGATAGAATGAGAAATCAAAGTGCCAAGGTTTTATTTATTCTTGGAGTTAATGATGGAGTTTTTCCAGCACCTATTGTTGATGAGGGAATTATAAATGATATTGAAAGAAGTGAGATTAAACTCGCAGGACTTAAAATGGATTTAGATACTCGTGAAAAGTCATTTAATGAGCAGTTTCTAATATATTCTGCACTAACTTCAGCAAGTGAAAAATTAAGGCTAAGTTACCCAATTTCAGATCACGAGGGAAAAACCCTTAGACAATCAATTATAATCCATAGAGTTAAAAAGGTGTTCCCAAGGATAAAACAAGAAAGTGATTTAATAGATCTAAAGGATGATGATATAGAAAACATTACATCAATAAGTCCTACATTTAATTCACTAGTACTAAAAATAAGAAAGTACAATGATACAGGATATATTGATCCTTTATGGCTAGATGTTTTTAGATGGTTCAAAAGAAATGAGGATTATTCAGATAAGATTAATAGCATTTTGGAAGGACTTTTATATACTAATCAAGTTAAGAAAGTTCCAAGGGATAAGATAAGGCAGCTTTATAGTGGTAATAGATTTAGTGTATCACAACTAGAAACCTACTCAAAATGTCCATACTCCTACTTTGTTAAATATGGGTTAAAGGCTAAAGAAAGGAGAGAATATGGATTTAAGGCACTTGAAATAGGTAACTTTATGCATAGGGTATTAGAAGATTTTTCAGGTGTTATAAAAAAGGAAGCTGAGGATATAAGGGAAATTGAAAAAGATTGGATACAAGAAGCTGTAGGAGTTATAGTTGATAATATGTTAGAGGCACTTCCGCAGTATGTACTTAACTCATCTGCAAGGTATAAGTTTTTGTCTATTCGCCTAAAAAGGCTTATAGTAAATGCTATTTGGGTTATTACTGAGCATATTAAAGCTGGGGAGTTTGAAGCGGTAGGATATGAAGAGGGGTTTGGGCCACATGATAGGTTTCCTCCTATTGTTATTGAACTTGAAGATGGAGAAGTAGTTGAACTAGTTGGTAAAATAGATAGATTAGATGAAGCAACAATAGATGGAAGTAAATATATTAGAATAGTTGACTATAAGTCATCTAAACGAAAGGTTAGTCTATCAGATATATATTATGGACTTCAAATGCAGCTATTAGTGTATTTAGATGCAATTTTAGAAAGCTATGAGAAGAAAGATACTCCTGTAGCTCCTGGAGGTATATTCTACTTCAAGTTAGATGAACCTCTTCTTAGTACTGATGGGAATATAACACCTAAGGAGGCACAGGAAAAAATGCTTGAGGAGTTTAGAATGGAGGGGCTTTTACTTAAGGATATGAATCTAGCCCTTGCAATGGATAGCTCGCTTACATCAAAGTCGAAAATAGTCCCTGTAAGTATAAAAAAGGATGGAGAGTTTTCTGCTACTTCAAATGCAGTATCACTTGAGGACTTTAATATACTTAGAAGTTATGTAAAGGGACTCATAAGTAAATTATGTTCTAGGATGCTAAGTGGAGAAATCGAAATAAACCCATATAAGGACAAGGATGAGTCGCCTTGTGAGTGGTGTGAATACTCACCAATTTGTCAGTTTGATATAAGCTTTAAGGATAATTCCTATAACATAACTAAGAGTATAAGTAAGGAAGCAGCTTTAGATAAGATTAAGGAGGAGGTAGAGATGGATGGGAAGTAAATGGACAGATGAACAGCTTTTAGCTATAGAAACTAGGGATTCTAACCTTTTAGTTGCAGCGGCTGCTGGAAGTGGTAAGACAACGGTTTTAGTTGAGAGAATAATAAGAAGAATAACAGATAAGGATGATCCGTGTGATATAGATTCACTTTTAGTTGTTACATTTACTAACGCTGCAGCATCTGAAATGAAGGAGAGAATAGGGGATGCAATAGGAAAAAGAATAGAGATAGAACCTGAAAATCACTTTCTTCAAAGACAGCTAGTCCTTCTTAATAAAGCAAATATAACTACAATTCACTCCTTTTGTCTAAATATAATTAGGAATAACATTCATCTTATAGACCTTGACCCTGGATTTAGAGTTGGAGATACTACTGAAGTTGAACTTCTAAAAAAGGAAGCTGTAGAGGAAACCTTAGATTATTTCTATGAAGAGGGAAGCCTTGAATTTCTAAATCTAGTTGAAAGCTATGCCTCAGGTAAGGGAGACAATAAGATAGAGGAGATAATAGATAGGGTGTATAGATTTTCTGTATCATCTCCATTCCCTAAGAAGTGGCTTAATGACAAGCTAAATATGCTTGAAATAGATAGTGATTTTGATTTTTCTTCATCACAGTGGGGAGAAATTATAATTAAAGATATAAAAAGAACATATAAATCCTACCTAGATGAGGCAAGGGAAATACTTAAACTTCTAGAGATAGAAGGATTTCCAGAGAAATATATTAGTGTATTTAATGATATGGTTAATATATGTCTTGAAGTATTATCTAGTGAAGCTACTGGTGATATGGCTTCGATACTTGGAGAGGTTAAACTTCCAGCTTTAAGTGGTAAGTGTCCAGTTGAGTATGTTAAAGTAGCTGCATCTGAATTTAAAAAGGAATTTACAGCTGGTATTAAAAAGACCATTGGAGTTTTATCTAAGGATGAAAACTCTATAAGGGAGGAGATTAATAATAGCTTCCCTTTAATGAGAAGTTTAGTAGCCATAGTTTCAAGATTTATGGATGTATTCTCAGAGAAAAAGAGAGAAAGAGCTATTATTGACTTTAATGATATAGAGCACTTTGCACTAAACATATTAACTGTATATGAGGATGGAAAAGTTATAGCATCTAAGGCTGCACATGAATATAGAGATAGGTTTACTGAGATTCTAGTTGATGAATATCAAGACAGTAACTATGTTCAAGAATATATATTAAGTACTATATCAAGGGAGAATCCTGGTAACAGATTCATGGTTGGTGACGTTAAGCAAAGTATATATAGATTCCGTCAAGCAAAACCTGAGATATTTCTAGATAAGTATAATAGATATCTAGAGTGTACAGGTGAAGAATGTGAAGGTAGTTTAAGTGGGAAGAAAATACTCCTATATAAGAACTTTAGAAGTAGAGATGAGGTTCTAAGTGGGGTTAACTATATATTCGAGAGAATAATGACTGAGGATGTTGGGGAGCTTTCATATACAGAAAAGGAAAGGCTTAATGTAGGAGCTGATTATGAAGACTTTGAAATAGAGGGATTTGAGGCAGGAGGAAAGATTGAACTAAGTCTTATAGAGGACATTAAGGATGAAACTGAGGAGGATGATGTAGATAAGACTACACTTGAAGCAAAGTATGTAGCACAGAAGATAAAATCCATGGTAGACACAGAGAATCCATTTAAGGTTCTTAAGAAAAATAATGAGACAGGTAAGAGGGAATATGTAAATGCCAGGTTCAAGGATTTTGTAATACTTCTTCGTAGCACCAAGAATACTGCAGAGATATTTGAAGAGGAGTTAACCTTAGCTGGGGTGCCATGTTTTTCAGATACTGGAGGTGGATATTTTGAAACTGTAGAGATAAAAACAATAATATCACTACTTAAAGTGATAGATAATCCATTTCAAGATATTCCACTACTTGCTATTTTAAAATCACCTATATTCTCATTTACTCCTGAGGACATGATAGATTTAAGACTTGCAGAGAAGGGATACTTCTATGAATGCTTAAAATCATTATCCATAAATGAAAGTGATATAGGATTAAAGTGTAGAAATGTACTTGCAAAAATAGACAGGTGGAAGTTAAAGGGGAAAAATACTCCTATAGATGAATTCCTATGGTATTTATATGAGGATACAGGATACTACTCTTATCTTGGAGTGCTACCAAAGGCTCACCAAAGGCAAGCTAACCTAAGAGTTTTATTTGAAAGAGCTAGAGAGTTTATGGCTACAAGCTTTAAGGGAATATTTAGCTTTGTTAACTTTATAGATAAATTAAGGATAAGTAGCGGAGATATGTCAGGTGCAAAGACACTTAGTGAAAATGAAGATGTTGTTAGAATTATGAGTATACACAAAAGTAAGGGACTAGAATTTCCTGTTTGTATATGCTCAGGATTTGGGAAAAAGTTCAACCAACAGGACTTTAGAGAAAGTGTACTTCTTCATCAGGATTTAGGTTTTGGACCGGATATAGTAGACCTTTCTAAAAGAATAAAATACAAAAGTACTATAAAAGAAGCAATAAAAACAAAGCTTCAAATAGAGTTAAAGTCTGAGGAGATGAGAATACTCTATGTTGCATTTACAAGGGCTAAGGAGAAGCTAATAATAACAGGAACAGTTAAAAAAATAGATGATAAGATAAATGCTTGGAGTAGTCTTAAAGAAGGTGAAGGTTTAAGTGAGGCTAAGGTACTATCTTCATCAAGTTACCTAGACCTTTTAGCACCTATTGTTTTATCAAATGAACATACTTGTAACTTCCCATTTAAGGTTAATGTTATAAGAAAGGGAGAGGTTATATTAAAGGATAAAGAGGTTTTAGAAGTAGGAGAGGTGGTAACATCATCCCTTCAAAGTCTAAGCCCAGATTATGAAACAGAAAAGATAGATGAGATTAATAAAAGACTTAGCTTTAAGTATACCTACGAATACTTGTCTAAGGTGCCATCTAAGCTATCTGTTACAGAGGCTAAAAGAATAATTAATGCAGTAGATGAAGATGCCTTAAACCTTACTCAAAGCTATGTATTAAAGACTCCTAATTTCCTAAAGGATGAAAAGAGAATAACTTCAGCTGAAAGGGGAACTCTTATGCATTTTATGATGCAAAAGGTAGACCTAAATGAGGAGGTTACACTAGATTCATTAAAGGCAAGACTAGAAAAGTTAGTTAAAGAAGAGTTTATAACTAGGGAGGAGGGAGAAAATATATACCTAAAGGGTGTATATAAGTTCTTTAAAAGTAGTTTAGGTAGAAGAATGATAGCAGCTAAGAGGGTCCTTCGTGAAGTGCCATTTCATATAGAAGTTCCAGTAGGATATGTATATGAAGAATATTCTGCTTCAGATGAAAGTATTGCTATTCAGGGTATTATAGATTGCTTTTTTGAAGAAGAGGATGGAATAGTTCTTATAGATTACAAAACAGACTATGTAACAGAAGAAAATATAGATGAAATATATGAAAGATACAGGGTCCAAATAAGTCTTTATAGCTTAGCTATTGAAAAGCTTACAGGGAAAAAGGTAAAGGAAAAGTACATTTATCTTCTAGGAAAGGGTATAGAGTTAAAGTACAGTTAAAGGAGTTGGTAGTGTGAAATTAATCCACACAGGAGACCTTCACATAGGAAAGATTATACATGAGTTTTCTATGCTTGAAGATCAAAGGTTTGCACTAAATAATCTTATAGAACTTATAAAAGAAGAAAAACCAGATGTTTTAGTAATAGCAGGAGACCTTTATGATAGGTCTGTTCCTCCTGCTGATGCTGTAGAGGTTTTAAGTGATTTCTTTACAAAGGTTATTAAGGAAACAAATACTAAGATAATGACTATAGCAGGTAATCATGATAGTAGTGAAAGATTAAGCTTTCTCCAAAGAGTTCTTGAGGGGGAAGGATTATATATTGAAGGGGCATTTAGTGGAGATGTGAAAAAGGTTACACTTTCTGATGAAAGTGGAGAAGTAGATTTTTATCTTCTTCCATATACTGACCCCTCAGAGGTTAGAAAATTATATAAGAGAAGTGATGTTAAGTCCCATGAGGACGCTCTTAAATGCATCATAGATAATATTAATATAGATAAAAGAAGTGTACTTATAGCCCATGCATTTGTAGGAGCATCTAGTATGGAGGTTTGTGATTCGGAAAGACCTTTAAATATAGGAAATGCTGAAATAGTATCTCCTATTATATTTAAGGATTTCACATATACTGCACTTGGGCATCTTCATAGACCACAAAGGGCAGGAAGTGATAATATTCGCTACTCAGGGTCACTTCTTAAGTACTCTGTATCAGAGGCAAAGCAGGATAAGTCAGTATCAATAGTTACTATTGATGGAGATGGTAAAGTTGAAGTTACACTTAAGAAGCTAAGTTTAAAGCGTGATTTAAGAGTTATACGTGGCTATCTAAATGATCTAATAGATCCTGATAGTTATGAGGGTGAGAATCTAGATGATTATATTTTTGCAGAGCTTTTAGATGAAGGTGAATTAATAGACCCTATAGGCTCCCTTAGAGGAGTGTATAATAACGTTCTAGGACTTAAAAAGGTATCAAAGGGGAAAAGTGATGTAAGTCTTGATAGTGCTAGGAATTATAGGGAAAAAGGAATCGATGAATTATTTATTGATTTTTACTTAGAGTTTAATGAGGAAATAGATGATAAAAGAAAAGATGAAATGTTAAAGGTAATTAAATCTTCAGTGGCGGAGGTGAGTTTATGAAGCCTCTAAAACTTACAATAAATGCATTTGGACCATATGCAAAACCTCAAGAAATAGATTTTACAAAGATGGACAGCATATATCTTATAACAGGACCTACTGGAGCAGGAAAAACAACTATATTCGATGCTATAAGCTTTGCTTTGTTTGGAGAGACTTCAGGAAGTGATCGGGAGCAAAAAGATCTTAAAAGCGATTTTGCAGATGGAGGGGAAGTTACATTTGTTGAACTTGAATTTCTTCTTCATGGAGAGATTTATACTATTAGACGTGAACCTACCCAAACAATGAAGGGAAGAAAGACAAAAAGAAACCATGCAGTAGAATTACATCTACCAAATGAGAAACTCTTAAACAAGGTACATGAAGTTCAAGAGAAGATAGAAGAACTTCTAGGTCTTAATGTTGAACAGTTTAGACAAATAGTAATGCTTCCACAGGGAGAATTTAAGAAGCTTATAGAATCTAGCACCGAGGAAAAGGAGAGGATATTTAGAAAGATATTCTCAAGTAAGATTTATAAGGACTTTCAGGATAAGTTAAAGGACAAGTCTATCCTAATGCGAAGGGAGCTTGAAAAGTATAGAGATAGAAGAATTACACTACTTCAAAAAATAGAATCAGGTGATAATCTTAAGCTAAAATCCCTTGTAGAATCAGAGAATATGAATATACAAGAGATTTTACTTGAAGTTAAAGAAATTCTTGAGGAGGATAAAAAGACCTTAAAAAAGCTTGAGGATGATAAAATTAATAAGACTAAGGAAATAGAAGACAAGCTTAAAAGGATAGAAAAATATAAAGAACTAAATAATAAAATCCAAAGAATTTCAGATCTAAAGCTATCCTTAGAATCTCTTTTATCCAAAGAAGAAGAAATATTAAGTTATGAGAAAAAGTCCCTAATGGCTAAAAAAGCTAATGAAGCTAAATTACTTGAGGAAAATTTAATAGGTGCTAAAAACTTTGCTACGAGGAAGCTAGAAGAAAAACTTTTAGCACAAAGTTTAATAGAGGAAAAGGAGAAAACTCTAAGAGACTTAAGTAAGGAATTAACCCTTCAGGAATCAAAAGAGGATGAGAGAAAATCCCTTGAGAAAAAACTTCATAGTTTAGAAAGTCAAGTTAATGTATTTAAGGAATATGAAGAGAAGTCATACAGGCTTCAAGAAGAAGAAAAGATATTAAAAACAATAGAAGATAGCCTAAGGGAGAACTATAAACTAAAACAAGAAAAGGAAGTTAACCTTGTAGATATTGAAAGCTTTTTAAATGAGAATAAATGTGTAGAAGTAGATATTTTAAGCCTTGAGGGAAAAGTTAAAGAAAAGAAGGAAGATTTAAACTTGCTTCGAGACTTCTATAAGAAAATAGAAGTCTTAAAGATGAACATTGAAAAGAAAGAAGAACTTTCGAAGGAATATAGCATTATTAGTAGTAATTATCTTAAGAAAAATAACTACTATGAGGAAAAAAGTGAAGAGATTAAGCTTGAAAGTGCAGGGATACTAGCTAAGGCTTTAGTTGAAGGTGAGCCATGCCTAGTGTGCGGCTCAATTCATCATCCAAATAAGGCAAGAGTATCAGCCTCTACTTTAAGTGAGAAGGAACTTAAAGTCCTGAAGGATGACCTTGAGAAAGTTAAAGCTAATAAGGAAGAATTACTAAAAAGTGTAACTGCAGTTAAAGTTAAAATAGACGAAATGCTTAAGGGGGTTATACTAGAAGGGTTTAAGAAGTTTTTAGGTGTAGATGACTTCTCTATAGAAGAAATAGATATTCTTCAAGGGGATATAACAAATAAAGGCGGAGCTATTAGGTCAGAGCTTGAAAAGGATGAAAAGGAGTTAGCGGATAAAAATCTTTTGCTAAAGGCTAAAAGTTTAAAGGTTTCAGATAGAGAAAAGATCTTATTAAGTATTCAAGATGTTGATAGGGAAATAAAGTCTTTAGAAATTAAAAATAGAGAAGTCTTTGCAAAATGCGAGACACTTAGAGAATCTAAGAAAAGCCTTGAAAAGAGTATTAATGGAGAGGTTAGTTCTCTAAAGGAACTTGAAATCCTTATTCAAAATACTAAAAAGTCTATATCAGCAATGGAAGAAAGTTTAAGAAGAATTAGAGAAGTGGAAAGGAAAGCTACTATAGAGTTAACATCTGCCATTAAAAACCTTGAAAACAAACTAGAAGAACTTAAAGAAGCAGAGATTCAAGTTAAATCTAGAGAAGAAATCTTTTATGATAAGTTAAACTCTTTAGGATTTACCTATGAAGTTTTTAAGGAAAGTCTACTTGATTCTAAGGATATTGATGTAATTGATAATAATATAAAGGAATATAGAGATGAGCTTTTAACATCTAGAGAGCAGATTAAGGTTTTAGAAGAGGAGACTCTAGGTAAGGAAAAGATAGATACTGAAGAATTTGAAAATGAAAAATCTATACTTCAAGAGAAACTTAAAGAAATAGAAAATGAAGAAAAGATAGTATATTCAAGATGTGATAATAACAGTAAGATAGTAAAAATGGTTGAGGAGTTATCAAGTGGTATAGGAAGTAAGGAAGAGAAATATAGCATAATATCAGAGCTTTCTAATATAGCAAATGGATTTAACCCTAAAAAAATAACATTTGAAAGATATGTTTTAGCACATCACTTTGGAGAAATACTAGAGGCGGCAAATATTAGATTTAAGGCAATGACTAATGAAAGATACTATCTAGAAAGAAAGGTTGATATAACCGATGCTAGAAAAAGCCAAGGACTTGATTTTGATGTATATGATAACTATACAGGAAAAACAAGAAGTATAAAGAGTTTATCAGGTGGGGAAAGTTTTAAAGCTTCACTAGCACTAGCACTTGGACTTTCAGATGTTATTGGGGCATCCTCCGGGGGAGTTAGGATAGACACTATGTTTATAGATGAAGGCTTTGGAACACTTGACCCTGAATCCTTAGAGAAAGCTATAGAAACTTTACTAGAGCTTGGTGCAGTAGGAAAGGTAGTTGGGGTTATATCCCATGTATCAGAACTTAGTGAAAGAATAATGTCTAGGATAGAGGTAAGTAAAGATAAAAAAGGAAGTAACATCGCTACTTGTGAAAGTTAATATATGGCAAATACATTTAATAACAGTAGCATTTGTAATATTTCCAAGATATAATTTTCCTATATAAAAGTTAAATATGATTTGGTATAGGAGGAAAATTATGATTTACAAAAGTAAAAAGGTGGTAGGAGCATGTCTTTTAAGTGCTATGACACTAATGAGTATAGCAAGTGCAACACAATCAATTAGTGAAGTTAAGGTTGTTAAGGCTGGAGTTCGTGAAGATAGCCTAGCTGTTCACTATAAGATAGAACATCTAAGGAGTTCTCTAAAGAAAAATTATTTAGGACTTAAGAATGTAGGCCAATGGCAAAAGTACATAAAAGAAGCAAGAGCGCTTAATGCTAAACTACCAAATGGTTCAACAAAGACTAAGTATGCTGAAAGAATTAATACAGCAGAGGCATTAGTAAATGCTGCGGCACGTGTTAACCAATTAGAATTTAGTATGGATAAGAATGCCCATGTAATGGCTAATGTTCCACAATGGGGAGAATATGTTGATTTAGCTATTGAAGATTTAGAAAAGGTTGATATTAATCAATATGAAGCACAATACAATAGCTTAGTAGATAGGCTAGAAAAAAGAATTCTAGATATATATGAAATATTAGGATTAGATATTGAAATACCAGATGCTGTAATCGAAAAAGCTACTCCAGATAAGATAACTATCACATTTGGTGAAGCTATAAAGTCAAGTGAAAGTGATATTAAGGATAGCATTATAGTTAATGTAGATAACACAGAGGTAGCAGTTAAGTCAGCTATAATAAGTGAAGATGGATTATCTATTTCTATTACATTAAACAAGCCAGTTACAGCAGGACAAGCAGTTACTGTAACTTTAAAGGAAGATGGAAGTATAGAAGATAAAAATGGGAATGGTATATATACAGATATACCTGTAGAAGTAGATAACCTTTTATAAACAGAATTATTATAAGATTTTATTAAGTAACCTAGGATTGCTTACTATGAGATAAAGTTTTTATGCTAGTTAAAAGTACTAACAAGAAATTGTTAGTACTTTTTTTTATAAATAGTATAGAAAGCAGACTTTTTATAGTTATAGAAAATACTATAGAAAATGGCAGTAAACTGGTATATCTTATTAGGGAAAGATGGATAAGTAAATAATTTGGAAAATTGGTAATATTGAAAAAATATCAGTAAAAGTATATAATCCTTTTACCATATAAAAATTTCATTTGGTTTAGGAGGAAGGTATGAGTAAGAGTAAAAAGTTAATTGGTTCAGTTCTTGTAGGAGCTATGACACTTGTAAGTGTAGCAGGTACTACTCAATCAGTTGATGAAGTTAAAATTGTTAATGCAGGGGTTAAAGAAGACACTAAAGCAGTACATACAAAAGTTGAGCAAATAAGAAATTCTCTTAAGAAAAATTTCCTAGGACTTAAAAATGTAGGACAGTGGCAAAAGTACATAAAGGAAGCAAGAACTTTAAATGCTAAACTTCCAAAGGGAGCAACTAAAAACAAATATGCTGCAAGAATTAACTCAGCTGAAGCTTTAGTAAATGCAGCAGCACGTGTTAACAAAGTAGAAGGAAGTATGGCAAACAACGCTCATACAGTAAAAAATGCTGAACAATGGATAAAGTATGTAGAACTAGCTGAAGCTGATTTAGAGAAGGTTGATGTTAATGAATATGAAGATCAAATTAATAGCCTTATAAATAGACTTAATAAGAAAATAGCAGAGATTAATGATATATTAAGTGATGACTTTGGAGTAACTAAAGCTGCAATTGAAAAGGGATCACCTGACAAGATAACAATTACCTTCACTGAAGTTCTGAAAACAGATGTTAGTGATGTTAAGGATAGCATTATTGTAAAAGTTGACAATACTTCTGTAGCAGTTAAATCAGCTGTATTAAGTAAAGATGGGGTAACTTTAACTATTACACTTGATAAGGAAGTTAAAGCTGGACAAGTTGTTACAATAGATATAAAACAAAGCACTAGCAAAATAAAGGATAAAGATGGAGTAGTTATCTATACAGAAGAGCCTGTAGAGATAGATAACCTACTATAAAATTATATTATTAAACAAAAGTGCTGTTGACAGTAAAATGTCAGCAGCACTTTTGTTTAGTAATTGGTAATAGTTGGAGATGGTTAAAAAGTTATCGATAACTATAGTAAGATGTTATACTAGGAGGTATATTTTGTATGAATATTCAAGGAGCTAATAGTACAAACTGGGGTACACTTTCTAAAGCACAACAAACAAATGATAATAGTGAAAATAAAAGTATAATGCTTCAAAATAAAAGTAAGGGTTCCTCTTATACTGCACTGGAAAAAACTAAGGAAGATTTACTTAAAGCAAAAGAAGAACTAATGGATAAAAAAATGTCTTCTGAGGAGAAAAAATATAAGTTAGATGAAATTAATAAGAAGTTAGCAGAAGTAGAGGCTCAGATTCAAGAGGCTAAGATTCAAGAAAGAAAAAGAGAAGAGGAAAAGCTAAAGGAGAAGATGGAGAAGAAACAGTCAGAAAAGGCAGCATCATCAGATGAAGTAAGAGGTGGTGTTATAATATCAGAGAGTCTTAAGAATCTTATTGAGTCAAGGGATGCTATGAAAAATATAAGGGACATGAAGGTAACTAAGGCTAATCTAGTGCGTGAGAGAGGTTGGCTTGTTACAGATGGTAACTCAGATTCCTATGTTACAAGACATCACAATAAATTAACAGCTGGTATAATTGGGCTTGATAATAGTATAGCATCTGAGTCTGCTAAGATTATTAGAAAGACAAGTAGTGTCAATGAAAGTAATGTAGAGGAAAAAGAAGTTGATTCTAAGTCAAAGGAAGATAAAAAAGAAGATAAGAAAGTAGCGGATAAGGAAACTGAAATAAAAGCTACCAAGTAAAATAGGAATAAATGTTAATAACTATTCAAATGATAAGTGTAAATATTAATAGAAAAGGTATGAGGCAATATGAGAATATCCTATGAATTTAATTCCTTCGATGAAGTTGTAGTAAAAGGTTATAAGTGGATAGAGGAGAATGTTAAACCTAATTTAATAGTTGTTATTTCCCATGGTATGGCAGAGAGAATCGAGAGATATGATGAATTTGCAAGGTTCTTGTTATCAAATAATATTTTTGTATATGGTCATTCTCATAGAGGACATGGATTAACCTCTAAATCTAAAGAAGAACTTGGCTACCTAGGAGTAGATGGCTGGAATAGAATGAGGGAGGATCTAAAATATGCTATAGAGATGGCGAAAAAGGATTATCCCGATGCAAAAATAATTCTACTAGGACATAGTATGGGTTCATTTTTAGCAAGGGATTTTATAATAGAGAATTCTAAGTTAATAGATGGGCTTATATTATCTGGAACAGGATTTTACGGGAATTTTAAGCTGAGGTTTGGAAGTATTATAACAAGGCTAATAACAAAGCGAAAAGGAGAGTTATATAAATCAAAGATTATTGATAAGCTGGTTTTCGGTAATAATAATAGCAAGATATCTTCTCCTAAAACAAAATTTGATTGGATATCAAGAAGTGAAAAAGCAGTACAGGAATATTTAAAAGATCCATACTGTGGGAATATTCATCCAAGTAGTTTCTTTTTTGAATTTTTTACAAATCTGCAAAGGTTACTATATGAAAGTTCCTTTGAAGAAAAAAATAATAACCTAAAGATTTTTATATTATCAGGTGATAAGGATCCTATAGGCTTTTATGGCAAAGGTGTAAATAAAACAATAGATTTTTATAAAAGTCATGAATTCAAGGTAGAATTTACACTTTACACAGATGGAAGACATGAAATGTTACATGAGATTAATAAAGAAGAAGTATATAACGACCTTCTAAAATGGATAAAAAATATTTGAAAAATACTCTGTCAGTTATATAAATTAGCAGAGTATTTTTGATTTGTAGAAGTTTTAACAAGTAGTGTTATAATACTAAAGAATGGAGAGATAATAAAAAAGGCTTTGTAGATGAAGTAATTTAGTAGGAGGACACTTAATATGAAGGTTTGTGTGCTTGGAAGTATTAACATGGATGAAGTAGTAGTGTGCGAAAGTCTGCCAAAACTCGGTGAGACTGTTCTTGCAGACACATTTAATAAAATCCCTGGAGGAAAGGGAGCTAATCAAGCAGTAGCAGCTAGTAGGCTTGGATGTAATGTAGCAATGATAGGGAAAATAGGTGATGACTCCAGTGGTGAGGTTCTACTAAATTCACTTAAAGAAGATAACATAAATGTAGATTGGGTTTTTAAGGATGTTGAAAGACCAACTGGAGTTGCTATTATATTAGTAGATTCTATAGGGAATAACTCTATAGCTGTTGTTCCTGGGGCGAATATGGGGATAACAATAGATGATATTAGTAGGGCTAAGGAGGTTATACAGAGAAGTAAAATTCTTATAGCACAATTTGAAACACCTATAGATATAACACTTGAGGCTTTCAAAATTTCAAAGGAAAGTGGTGTTGTGACTATCCTAAATCCAGCACCAGCAAGGGAAGTAACCGATGAACTTTTGATGTATACAGATATAATAGTACCAAATGAGACAGAGGCACAGTCTCTAACAGGGGTTAAACCCTATGATATGGAAAGTGCTAAGAGTGCATCGCAGTATTTTCTAAAAAAAGGTGTAAAATATGTTATAATAACTCTTGGTGATAAAGGTGCAGCTTTAGTATCAAATGAAGACAGTACCCTAGTTCCTGCACAGAAGGTAGAAGCTGTTGATACAACAGCTGCAGGGGATTCATTTATAGGAGGACTTTCAAGAATACTTTCATCCGAGGAGAAGTTAACATATTCTTCCCTTGAAAAGGCAGTAAAGTTCTCAAGTAAGGTATCAGCTATCGTTGTTACTAAGGAGGGTGCACAAACATCTATCCCAACATTTGAAGAAGTTACAAAGATATATGGGGAGGAATAACCTTGAAAAAATCAGGAGTACTTAATACACATATAAGTTCACTTATAGCAGAACTTGGACAAACAGATACTATAGCAATTGTTGATGCTACAACATCTATACCAGATGAAACTAAGAAAATAGATTTAGCACTTATTAAAGGGATTCCATCATTTATGGATACTTTAAAGGCAGTTCTAAGTGATGTAGAAACAAATGAAGTTATAATTGCTATGGAAACAGAGGAAGAAAATAAAGAAATATTTGACTCTATAACAGCTGAGGTTGAAGGTAAAAAGGTTGTTAAGGTTTCAAATGAGCAACTTAAGATAATGCTTAAAAAATGCAGAGGTGTTATTAGATGTGGAGAAGCTACTCCATATTCAAATATAATAATTAAATCAGCTAGTATATTTTAAAGTATAAACCTAGGGGAGAATCCACTAGGTTTTTTTATTTTTAAATAAGTTTATTTGGAAAAGTGATCCTATTATGTATATTTGATTAATATATGGACAAACTCATATAATGTAAAGCATTTAACAAATTGTTTAAATTAATAAAGGAATGTTTTATGTTTACAAACATATATTTTAATATACATAACTTGGAGGTGTACACGTGAGAAAAAAACAAAGTTATAAAAAATTATTTATGATATTATTTGTACTTTTAATAGTTATTACTGGAGTGTTTTGGAATGCTGGAAGTAAAAGTACATTAGTTTCAGCATCTAGAGAGGAAGTGAATAGTACTCTTGAATTTTTAAAGGAAGGGTATAATGCTTACTGGTACTTAGATGATTCCCTTGACATGGAGAATGTAGTAAACATTAGTGGAGAAGAATATTTAAAGGTTATTAAAAACTTTAATTCAAGTGAAGATATAGAAAATTATTTCGCTAGGTTTTACTCAGAAAATTCTACTAAAGAATTTATGAAAAACCTTTCACCAAAGATGATAAATGGAAGTCTATATGTTATTGCAGGAGAAGCTGGAGATAAGCCTAATATCGATTCTGCTGAAATAGTAGATGAAAATTTGAAAAAAGGATACATTACTTTAAAGCTTAAGGATAGTAATAAAGAAGATTTATATTTAAGGGCCTATGTTTCCTTTGAAAATAATAAACTTAAAATTACTAAGTGGGAAGTTTTATAATTTAAATATGAATTTCATATAACAAAAAATATTGAAATTACAAGATGTATTAAAGAGAGTTTGAAAAATCCAAAGAATTTAATAGTCAATAATATAAAAAAGGGTTAGATTAAAAAGTTATTATACTTTTAATCTAGCTCTTTTAATAGTTTAGAGAATTATGATTATTAGGATTAAAGCTGATATAACTTGTACAAGACCAATTAAAGCTGCATATATGCTATATCTAAAACCATGTAAAATAAGTTCACTAAGTTTAACTCTCATGCCAATTCCAGCTAAGGCAATAACTTCGAAGTTACAGCTAATAGATTTTAAAACATTAGAAAGGTTATTTGAAATTACTCCAAGGGTAAATAGTGTGCATGTTATAAAAAATCCTATAACATACCATGGAATTTTTATTTGTAGCTTATTTTTTGTAGTAGTATCACAATTATCTAATGAGTTACTTTTTGTTGATTTATTTTTAAACCATGATATATACATAACTACAAAAACTAAAAATATTATACGCACAATTTTAAATATAGTAGATAGTTCAGAAACAACAGGGCTTATCATTTTACCACTTGCAACAACTTGACCTACAGACTGTAGTGTTCCACCGATTAGTGCTGATGTTCTGTAAATATCAAGGTTAAATATAAAATATGCAAAAATAGGTAGAAGTAGCATTAAAACAGTTCCAGTAATATTAACAAGTGTAATAGATATTCCCTTATCAAGGTTACTTGCCTCAATTGCTGGTGCAGTAGAAGCTATAGCTGAAGAGCCACAAACCCCATTACCACTTGCCATTAAGAGAGTGAAGTTATCACTAAACTTCATCTTTCTTCCTATCCATATTGCCGCTGAGATAGTAACTATCATTTGGATTGCAATATAAAATACTCCCTTGGTTCCGATGGTAAGAATAGAATTAATATTTAGTGTGGAACCAAGTAAAACTACCGAAATTGATAGAAGAGTGCCTTCAGAAAACTTTGTACCTTTATCAAATATATTCTTGTTTAAAATGGTATTACCAAATATAATTCCTAAAAATATTGCAATTATTGAGGTGCCTAGGGTAGGTAAAAATTTAGCTAGGTAATTACTAATAAAGGCTATAGTGAAGCAGGCTAAAAATCCAGGTATAATACTTAAAAAATTACTTCGTATATATTTATGATTCATAATAGAAACCTCGCTTTATATGAAAATTAGGTGATTGAGATTACAATTTAGATTATAATACTGATATAACCATTAGAAAAATAAATATATTTTATAATAACCATAAGTAAAAATTATGGTTATTAGAGGAGATAATATGATTGAAGAGCTTAAAACCTTTGTTGCTGTAGTAGAGTATAATAATTTTACAAAGGCTGCAGAGGCTATAAATATGTCTCAACCAGCAGTGAGTCAACAAATAAAGAGTTTAGAGAGAATGTATGACACTGTTTTAATTCAAAGGTCACACAGAGAGAAGAAAATTATAATAACACCTGAAGGAAAGATTCTTTATAAGCGTGCCAAGGAAATTATATCTTTATTAAGAGAAGTGAAGTATGAAATGGAAGGTTATAAAAAAGAATTCCAGGGGATAATAAGGATAGGTGCAAGTTATACTATAGGAGAATTTTTTATCCCAAAGTTTTTAGGAGAATTTACAAAGGCATATCCTAAAATCGAATTTGATATAACTATTGATAACACTAGAACCATATGCAAAAAAGTAAGCGATATGATTCTTGATATTGGTCTTGTAGAAGGATACTTTAATTGTGATGAATTTATATATGATGCTTTTAAAGAAGATATCTTAAAACTTGCAGTTAAAAAAGGATATATAGATAAAGGTCAAGTATTTAAGAAAAAAGACTTTAAAGATTCAGTATGGATAAGTAGAGAAGAGGGGTCAGGAACCCGTCAAGAACTAGAGACTTTTTTTAGAGAAGAGGGTATAGTACCTAAGAAAATAATGGTTTTTGGAAGTAATTATTCAATAAAGGAAGCAGTTAAACATGGTCTTGGTGTAACATTAACATCAGAGGCTGTATTAAATGAAGCTATTGAGCTAGATGAAGTAGATATTATTAGAACATCGAAGGAATATAAAAGAAAATTTCATTATATACTTCCTAAGGGAAAAATACACTCTAGATTATCAATTTTACTAGTTAAGATGTTAAAAGAATTGAATGTAAAATAACTATTTATGAAAAACAATACAATAAGTTATAATAATTACATTTTTATAAATAAAAAATAATCAAAACTTCTTTATTTAAATTCATCATTTGTGGTAAAATAGATTTTGCATGAGTATGAAAAATACATTTTTGCTAAGGGAGGTATTGTAATGTCTGTAAATAAAGCGCTAGGTATGATAGAAACTAGAGGATTAACTCCAGCAGTAGAAGCAGCGGATGCTATGGTAAAGGCTGCGAGCGTTACTTTATGTGGATATAAGTCAATTGGTTCAGGACTTGTTGCTGTTATAGTAAGAGGAGACGTTGGTGCTGTTAAGGCTGCAGTAGACGCAGGTGTAGAAGTTGCGAAATCTGTAGGCGAAATCAATGCTGTTCACGTTATTCCAGCACCACATGCTGAAATAGAAGAAGCTATACTTAAAAATATAGGCTAGTTATAAAGCTGCATTTGCAGCTTTATAACCCTACATAAAATCGTAAGTTAATTTACACTTATATAATAATATTGTAGATTTCTTAAGTGTTGTTACTACATATATAATACAAACTATGTATTTATAAAGAAATATTGAAATAATCACAAATATACACTATATTTACTAAAAATTTATTCAATAAATATTAAAGTAGGTTTTCTTTTAATATATATAGTGGTATAATGAGAAGTAACGACACACATAATTAATTATGGGGAGGTATCCATTATGTCAGTAAAAGATATAAAGATAACTGTTATACAAGTTGTTAACCAAGAAACAGCAACTGCGAAAGCAAATGCTTCAGTCGACTCAAAGGTAGGAGACGAATACATAGCAAAGAACTGTGAAAAGCCAGAAGGTCTTTCAGATACTGCTTGGTTAGGAATGAAGAGAAGAGTTGTAGAATTAGCTACAGGAGACAAGGATCCACTACTAGCTGACGGTTCAACAACTGTTTGCTGTAACGATGGAGCACGTCCAGTATATTACAATCTAGAAACAGTTTAATTAAATCGAATGATTACAGAAAGCTGTCCTTTTTAAGGGCAGTTTTTGTTTTTTGTAAAATTACATTTTTGATAGTTTTGTAATATATTATATATTATGAAATAAAAAAAGGTAAGTAGAATTCATTCTACTTACCTTCTGGCAGGGGCACCAGGACTCGAACCCGGAACCAATGGTTTTGGAGACCACTACTCTACCAATTGAGCCATACCCCTAAGACAAGATTAATTATATATCTATATTAAATAAAAATCAAGTGTTTTTTAGAAAAAAGTTTTAAAAAAATTATATTTGTATAATTTCAAAAACTTTATTAACTTTATCTCCTATATAGTCGATAAATAAACTCAGTATTATTTTTTAAAGAATTATGATAGTTAGGTGTGATAGCATGGTAAAGATAATTAAATTCTTTTTATTTGATGATTTGAATTATAGAATAGATTATACTTCTGAGGGAGTAGATAAGAAAATATCAGCTATAATTTTGAGCTTGTTTTTAAATTATTTCATCAAAGGTATCAATATAGGAATACTATATAAGAAGATAGATAATAAGTATCTAATTCTAAAGGTTGAAAGTGAAGAATTAGATGGTGCATATGTTATTAAGTTTGTATATTTAGATAGTTTAAATGATTATCCAGTAAAGCTTATGTACGAAAATGGATTTATAGATAATGATTTTAAACATAGCGAATATGATAATCTTGAGTTTGAAACTCTTTCAAAGTATATGAAGAGTATAGATGCAGTAGGTTTTAGGCAAATAGTAAGTGCTATATTTAAAGCGCAGTATTATAACTCTGCTGTGAGACTAAGAGGAAATACCAAGGAACTACTTCTTTGGATTGCATCTATTCAAATGATATTTCCAAAGGAGTTTGCAGAGGATATTAGCTTTAAAATAGAACAATATAAAAATGACATAGGCATGGCTAGTTTATCTATAAGTGATAATATTATTGATATTAGATATAAAATAAATATTGAAAACGAAGATTTATCTATGGAAAGATATAAGTTTACATCTCTTCTTCAAAGACATTATCTTTTACCATCAACTAACCTTGAAGCATTCTTTTTATTTGTAACTTATTTTGATTATAAGAAGTTAGATGAGAGACTAGAGGATATTTATAATATATATATGATATCAAGACTCGGAATTGGAGATATAGATTATTCAACTGTTAAGCTTGCTATAGATAACCTAGAGGAGATAGGAAGTAAAGAAGCTAAAAGGGTAGTTATTCTGAATATGCTTAAGGTTATTGAGAAGCTTACAACGGAAATGGATGTAAAATTCTTTAAGCTTATTATGTCCTTTGCATTTAGGGCATGTAATGAAATGGAAAGTCTTTTTATAAATGAAATGTGTAAAGAACTATATTTAAAGTCTTTAGTAAGTATATTATTTAGCGGAAGATACAAATCAATTGAGAGTTTTGAACAAGCTGTTAATGAGATTGAAAATATAGCAGAGAAAAAATCTCTTTATAAATATATGTTAGATGATAAGAGACTTGAGCACATAGGAATATATCTAGATCTTGATTGTACTCCTGAAAGAGTTTTAGTAATGCTTAAATATCTTCTGAAATATAATATAGAACTTGGATATAAGTGGAGTAAATTCACTCAAAAGTTTATTGATATTATAGCTAAAGGTATTTCGATTATAGCTAAAAGCGAATTAGATTTAGAAGACTTTTTGCACACAATAGCTTTAGATGAGGAGTATCTAGCTAGAGTACTAACAGATATTTATGTAGCTATTGATAATGAAAAAATACAATTAAGTTTTGTTAGTAAGGTTTCTGAGTTTTTAGATGAGGTAGAAGATGACAGGATAGTAGAACTGAGAAAGAGAATCTCTTCTATAGAAGCAGGTAACCATTTATTATATGAAGAATTTAAAATGTCCATGGAAATTAAGGGACATACTACTAAAGGCTTTGAAGAATATATTGAATCATTTTATACATCTAAGGAATACTTTAATAAGTGTTTTAGTAGAGCCGTTGCATATATGTTGGCGAATTTAGATGATAAAGAAGATTATAAGTTTTCATTATTCATTATTAATGAAATGAAGGAAAATAAATTTGATTATAGCTACCTTCCAGACAAAGTCCTATCTGATATTGTGCTTGGTATAGAAAAGTATGTAGACTTTGAAAACTGTGAAGAGATCTATGAAATATTAAGTTTTATAACAAGGCTTAAAAAAGATAGAGCTATAAGAACATCTATTAACATTACTGGTTTGTTAGAACTTCAAAGGTTAATTCAAGATGGAGAGGATATTGATCCATATGAATATGAAGCTCCTGATATGAAACCACATAAACTAAGTGAAGAGTCATATAAAAAGTATAGAGATTTGAATCTTGAAAAGATAATAGGGATGTGTAGAGATAAAGAAGAACACAAGGCTATAGCAGATGTATTTATGACTAAAGATAATTTTATATTTGATTATATGAAAATAGCTTTAAATGATAATAATGTTAATAAAGATGTTTCACTAAGCTTTCTTATTTATTACCTTTACTATGTACATCCAATGTACAAGGTATCAGGCAAAGAAGAAATTCTAATGGAACTTAGAATGATGATAATTGAAAGAATAAGTGAACTGAGTTTTAGTGCAGTATGTGATATAGACGACAAGGTAAAGGGAGAGTTCGAAAAAATGAATCTTTCAATGCCTGTGGAATGGGAAGAAATATTCACATCAATTAAAAAAATTAAAAGTGAAGGAAACTTCGTAAATAAACTAAAATTCATGATGAAAAAGTAATATTAAAATCAATAATGGCCTACTAATAATTATCTTATTAGTAGGCTTTTTTATAAATATTAAATATAAAGGTATATGCTTTGCTTTTTATTTGACTTGAAAATAACGGAGTGTTAAAATGGAAGGAATTATATCATATGAAATACGTTGTATAAGTAGGGAATAAAATTGAAGTTTTAAGCTAACTAATTTAAATATGTAAGCATTCCTTTGTGGAACTTATATTAGAATCAGGAGGTAAAAAAATGATAGAACTTAGAGGCGTTGGAAAGACTTATGATGATAATGAAGTGCTAAAGGATATTAGTTTTAAAGCAAACAAAGGGGAAATAGCTGTTTTACTAGGTACTAGTGGTTCAGGTAAATCTACACTTCTTAAGGGTATAACATTTATTGAATCTCCTACAAAGGGTGAAGTGATAATTAACGGAAAGCTTATTAGCTTCGAAGGTATATCTGAGGAGGAATTGTTATATATAAAGAAAAATATAGAAATTGTTTTCTGTGAATATAATATTTTAGAAGATAAGACTGCCCTTGAAAATGTTTTAGAGAATCTAATTACAATAAAGGGATGGGGTAGGCTAGATGCCATGGAAAAAGCACTTTTCTATCTAGATAAAGTAGGTTTAAGGGGTAAGATTAATCACTATCCCCATGAACTATCTAATCTTCAAAAACTAAAAATAGAAATAGCAAAAGCATTAGCAAAAGATCCTAAGATTATACTTCTCGATGGAATAACCAATAATCTTGATTCTGAATCAGTTGAAGACATAATGCAAGTTTTAAAAGAGGTAGTAAGTGAAAATATTGCAATAATAATAGCTACACATGAGGTAGGATTTGCAAAGGAAGTTTCAGATAAGGTACTTTTAATTGATAATGGAAGAGTAGTTTTAGAAGGGTCATTTAATGATGTATTTGAAAATGCTACAGATGAGAGAATAAAAGAGTTTCTTAAAGAAATAGTTTAATATATAAAGGCTGTTCTAGATTTAGCTAGAATAGCCTTTAATTTTTGATCAAGGTATGTTATTTACTTTCTTTATTAGACTTAATTACATTAAATATGGAAACAATAAAAGATATTGCACCTGTTATGTAAGGTATAAAGCTAGGTATGAAGGAGCTTATTTCATCATCATCTATTTTTGAGGATATTTTACTACTTACACCCTCTACTTTTCCACATATTCCTGATATGGACTTAACAGAATCATTTATGTGCTCTCTATTTTCCTCGATTGCTATATGTACAGATTTTAGTGTTTGTATAAGTCTATAAAGAGCCATACTTAAAAATACAGTTATAACTATGAAGCATATTAAGAAGAAAAATAGTAACATATCTCTAAAACTAATATACATGTCCATCCCCCCCTCTTTTTTCTAATTTTCGCCAAGTTTTATATTAATTATACCAAATATATCATATTTGTCTCAATTAAAGTTGAAGTAAAAATACAAAAGCTATAAAATGTAAAGGTAATCTTTAAGAAAAATTAAGGGAGCGATATTATGAAAGATATTATAACTTTAGGTATAGAAAGTAGTTGTGATGAAACTTCAGCAGCTGTTGTTAAAAATGGAAGAGAAGTTTTATCTAATATTATTTTATCTCAAATAGATATTCATAAAAAATTCGGAGGAGTAGTTCCAGAGGTAGCATCTAGAAAACATGTTGAGGCAATCTCAAATGTTATAGAAGAAGCTATTGAAAAAGCTGGTATAAAATATGAAGATATTGATGTTATAGCCTCAACATATGGACCAGGTCTTGTTGGTGCTCTACTGGTGGGACTTTCTACAGCAAAGGCTATGGCATTATCAATGAAAAAGCCATTTGTAGGTGTAAATCATATAGAAGGGCATATAAGCGCTAATTATATAGAGCATAAAGAGTTATGTCCACCATTTGTAACACTAGTTGTATCAGGAGGACATTCTCATCTAGTTTATGTTAAAGACTATGGGAAGTATGAGATACTTGGAAGAACAAGGGATGATGCAGCGGGAGAGGCATATGACAAAATATCAAGAGCACTAGGACTTGGATATCCAGGAGGGCCAGAAATAGATAGATTAGCTAAGGAAGGAAACCCTTTCGCTATCGATTTTCCAAGATCTTATCTTGAAGAAGATAGTTTTGATTTCTCATTTAGTGGGCTTAAGTCAGCAGTACTTAACTATCTAAACAAAATGAATATGCAGTCAATAGAAGTTAATAAGGCAGACGTAGCTGCAAGTTTTCAGCAAGCTGTAGTTGAAGTATTAGCAGAGAAAGCAGTTAGAGCAGTAAAACATACAGGAGTAGATACTCTATGCCTTGCTGGGGGAGTTGCAGCGAATACTGCACTTAGAGACCTTTTAACTAAAAAATGTACTAAAAGAGAAATAAGATTCCTATATCCATCTAATGTACTTTGTACTGATAATGCAGCAATGATTGCATCAAGTGGATATTATGATTATATAAATGGATATACATCAAGTTTGAATTTAAATGCTGTTCCTTCTTTGAAGATTGGGGATAGGAAGTAATTAGGGATTAATGCAGGAGAGGTGTCCTATAAGGATGCGGTTTTTCTAGCTAAAACGACGAGACTACTTCACAGAGCTTCTAATCTTCGTAAATCTCCCTAGGCTAAGAGCTAAGTCTAAGAAACCGCTGCGCTTTACGACTTATCTCTAAGCCTAGGGAGATTTTCTACCATAAGAATCTCTAGTTTGTAGCTCTATTGTTTTAGCCAGAAAAACCACATCCTTACAGAGGGACTATCTCTACATATTAGCATTTAATTATGACTTCAGTGATAGGAAAAGCGTTTTCATATATTACTTTTAACTAACTTAAAAACCTTCGGTTAACCTTTAATTCAAGTTAGTTATGTAGTCTAGGTATCACTGCAAGTAGTATATTCCACATTTAAACCATAGAGCTAAAAACTAGAGATTCAATATTAAAAAATACCCCTAGGGTTAGTAAGACATCCGCAAGTAAAGTGGTTTAGATGTCGTACTAACCCTAGGGGTATTTTTAAATATCAGAAGCTCTTTTTGAAGGTGTTGTCGGTTTATATGGAGAATATACCACTGCAAGACTACATACCTACACTAGATTACATAAAACTTAACAATTTCATTAGAAGGATATGTTAATAAAGTGTGTAAATTCTATAATATGTTAATAAGTTTATGTGGATAATGTGAAAATATATTAAAAAACATTGATGGAAGGGGTTTTCCATTGTGGATAAGTTTGTTAGTAATGTGGATAGAATTAGAAAATTTGAATTTTTCCGAATTTTTACAATAAATTAATAGGTTTAAATTATGTTAATTATATTGTCACATTACATAGGTAGGAATAAACATATTGAAATATTACATCGAAATCTGTCAAAAGCCCTTGACTTTGGATACAAATAGTGGTAAATTAATTAAAAAGTTTTTGTATTTTTCCTATAGGATTACTAGGAAAGAGGGAGGGGTATATGTTTACTGTTAATGAGTTTATCGATATATTTGAAAAAAGTTTAAGTGGTGAAGATGTTGATTCATTCAAGAAGTACTCGTCTTTGATGGGGATATATACTGAAAGAAATGACGGTAGGTATATGATTAGATATAGATTCAATGGTGGGGTAATAAAACCCACTGAATTAGAGGGAATTGCTAATGTTTTAAAGGAGTTAGAATTTAACAAAATACACTTTACAACTAGGCAAGATCTTCAATTCCACCGTTTAACAGCTGAGGAGTTAAAAAAAGTACTTAGCCTTTGTGAAGGTGTTGGTATTTCATCTAGGGGAACTGGTGGACCATCTACTAGAAATATTCAAATCTCACCACTATCTGGAGTAGTAAAAGATGAAGATTATGATATTACCCCTTACGTTTTAAAAGCAACTAATTATGTTTTAAATGATGATCCTATATATACACTTCCTAAGAAATACAAAGTAAGTGTTTCTAATAATTTCAAGGATACTGTTAATGCAACTATTTCTGATCTTGGAATTATTACAAAGAAGAAAAGCGGGAAAAAAGGATTTAAGGTATATGGTGCAGGAGGTCTTGGAAACTCTCCAAATGTATCTATACTGTTATGTGAATTTGATGAGGCTGAAAATATACTTTATCATATTTTAGCTATGAGAAAGATATTTGATGAGCATGGAGATAGAGAAGTTAGAGCTAAGGCAAGAATAAGACATATTCTAAAAAGACTTGGAGAAGAAGAGTTTAGAAACCTTTATATATCTGAGCTTGAAGAGTTTAAGAAAGATCCTAGTCTAAAAATAGTACTTAGCAAGGAAGATGAAGAGGCAATTGAAAAGTCATATGAAAAGTATTATGAAACTGGATATGATGCACATCCTCTTATTAAGTTTGGTAGATATAGAAATATAATAACTAAGCAAAAACAAAGAGGATATTATAGTTTATATATCCATCCACATGGTGGAGACATGTCATATGATGAGATAGTTAAAATCCTAGATGTAATCAAGGGTCTAGATTATGAAGTATCACTTAGACTTACTAATACTCAAGGATTCTACGTTAGAGATATTAAATCAAATGACGTTGAAAAGTTCTTAAATGCACTACCATCAACGGAAACTGAGGACATATTTACATCAGTATCATGTACTGGTGCAGGAACATGTAAACTTGGAATACTAAAGTCTAAGAATCTTTTACATGAAATCGTAAGAGTATTTAAAGATGAGAAGAAGTCTATAAGAAAGTCACTTCCAAGAGTTTATATATCAGGTTGCCCAAACTCATGTGGACAGCATCTTAAAGGTGAAATCGGACTTTGTGGTAGAGCTAAAAAAGCAGCTAAGGGGCTTGTTCCATACTTCGGAATTTTTGTTAACGGAAATCTTTCCGAAAATCCTTCACTAGGATATGAGATAGGAGCAATACCTGCAAGAAATATACCAAGCTTCTTTGTTGAATTAGCTGGATTAAAACTAGATTCTAAAATAAAGGGCTTTAAAGAGTTCTATGAGGAAAATAAGTCAGGGGTTGAAAGCCTTATTGAGAAATACTCACAATTTGATGAGGAAAATGATGAGTTCTATACTGAATTCGGAGTAGATGAAAAGTTCGAACTAAAGGTACACAAGAAATAAGTATAGATTCCTAAGGAGTGATTATATGAGCGAGAATGTCTACTTAGAAGAATTTACTATAGGTAGAGGAGAAAGAGAAGGTCTTCTTAATCAAAAGGGGATTGTAATATGGTTTACTGGGCTTTCAGGTTCAGGTAAATCAACAATAGCAAATGCCCTTGAAAAGGAACTTCATAAAAGAGGGAAATTAACCTACGTTCTTGATGGGGACAACCTTAGATTATCTTTAAATAGTGACTTAAAGTTCACTGAAGAGGATAGAAAAGAGAACCTAAGAAGGGTAGGAGAGGTTTCTAAAATACTTGTTAACTTAGGAGTTATTACACTTTGTACATTTGTATCTCCTATAAGACAAGATAGGGAAGAAACAAGAAAGCTTTTAGGTAATGATTATAAAGAGGTTTATGTTAATTGCCCATTTAGCGAATGTGAAAAAAGAGACCCTAAGAATCTTTATAAAAGGGCAAGAAATGGAGAGATTAAAAACTTCACAGGACTAGATTCTCCATATGAAGCTCCAGTTTCCCCAGAGATTACAATAGACACTACTAATACTACAGTAGAAGAAGCTGTAGAAAGAATTATAAATACTTTAAATCTATAGGGATTTGGTATTTTCGGGGAGGCCTAACTATGCTTGAGGTAAAAACATTAGAAACAGATATTTTGATTATTGGTGGAGGAACTGCAGGGTGCTGGGCAGCAATAAATATTGCAGAAAACTCTAACAAAGATATTATAATAGCGGAAAAAGCAAACATTAAAAGGGGAGGATGTCTTGCAGCAGGAGTAAACGCTCTTAATGCATACATCAATGAAGGCCAAACAGTTGATAGCTTTACTGATTATGTAAGAGATGAATTCGAGGGAATTGTTCGTGAAGATTTAGTATATACAATTGCTAAGGGACTTAACAAATCAGCTGACAAGCTACACGAAATGGGGCTTCCAATTTTAAAAGACGAAAATGGTAAGTATGCTTCTAGAGGTAAAAGAAGTATAAAGATAAATGGAGAAGGAATTAAGCCTTTAATTGCTGGAAAGGTTCTTGAACATAAAAACATAAGAGTTATCGAGAGAATTAATATAACTGACTACATTGTGAAAAATGGGGAGGTTATAGGTGCATATGGATTCTCACTTGATAAGGAAGAGTTCTATGTAATATATTCTAAGGCAACTATTTGTGCAACTGGTGGGGCAGCAGGAATTTATAAGCCTAATAATTCAGGTCAATCTCCTCACAAGATGTGGTATTCACCATTTAATACTGGAGCAGGTCTTGCTATGGGGATTAGAGCAGGTGCAGAAATGACAAGCTTTGAGATGAGATTCATCGCCTTAAGATGTAAGGACACAATAGCACCAACTGGAACAGTAGCTCAAGGTGTTAAGACTCCACATATAAATGCTAAGGGTGAAGAGTACCTAGAAAAGTATGGATATAAGACTCACCTAAGACTTTATGGAACTGTAATGGAGAACATTAATGGAAATGGTCCATGCTATCTTAAAACAGAAGGTATAAGTGAGGAGAGCGAAAACCAGCTTTTCAAGGCATACCTAAACATGGCTCCTGCACAGGCACTTAGATGGATGGATTCTAAGAAAATGCCAAGTGAAAATAACATAGAAATCGAAGGAACAGAGCCTTATATAGTAGGTGGACACTCACTATCAGGATACTGGGTAGATACAGATAGACGCTCAACACTAAAGGGACTATTTGTAGCTGGAGATGTAGCTGGTGGTGCACCTAAGAAATATGTTACAGGATGCTTTGTAGAAGGTGAGATTGTAGCAGAAGAGTCACTTAAGTATATTGAAAACAAATCTTTAGAAAAGTTAGATTCTAAGATTATAGAAGAGAAGAAAAATGAAGTTGAAAAGTACTTCAATGGAGATTCTGTTTATTCTATAAACTCTATAGAGGAAGCAATGCAAAAGGTTATGGATGAGTATGCTGGTGGTATTTCTTCAGGATATGGATATAACATGGAAGGCCTTGAAATTGCTGAAAGTAGAATATCAAGATTACTTGAATTATCAAAGGATCTAAAGTGCAATGACATGCACGAGCTTCTTTTCATACATGAGGTTATAGATAGACTTTTAATTGCTAAGGTTCTTATAAAGCATATGCAGGAGAGAAAAGAAACGAGACTTAGATGCTACTGCGAAAACCAAAGCTATAAAGAAAAAGACGACGTAAATTATAAAAAGTATGTTAACTCTGTGTTTGACGGAAAAGATATAAAGATTACACTAAGGGATATTGTTGAAAGGGGGCAGGTTTATGAGCATTAAGATAATTGAATCAAAGTGTGTGTCATGTGGAAAATGCCTTAAAGTATGCCCTGGAAACTTAATATATAAAGATGAAAATAAGAAAGCATATATAAAATATCCTAGAGAATGCTGGGGATGTACAGCTTGTCTTAAGGAATGTCAGGTAGGAGCTATTAAGTATTACTTAGAGCCAGACGTTGGTGGATGTTCAGGATATATGTATGCAAAGGACAGTAAAGACACACTTGAATGGACCTTTGTTATAGATGGCAGTGAAGAGAAGATAAAGGTTAATAAGAAAGAATCAAATAAGTATTAAGAAAGTTTGGAGGTTTCAACATGGATTATTTAGATAGATTAGAGGCTGAAAGTATTTTTATACTAAGAGAGGCCTACAAAAAGCTTGGAAAGCTAGGAATGCTTTGGTCTATAGGAAAGGACTCAACAGTTATATTATGGCTTGCTAAAAAAGCATTTTACGGGAACTGTCCATTTCCACTTATACACGTAGATACTAAGCACAAGATACCAGAAATGATTGAATTCAGAGATAGAGTAGCTAAGGAACTTAACCTAAACCTTATAGTTCATACAAATGAAGAAGCTATAAAGGCTGGTATGGGTCCTCATAAAGGAAGAATTGAATGTTGTAAGGCTCTTAAGTCAGAAGGTCTTACACAGGTTACTAAAAACAATGGATTTGAAGGGCTAATCGTTGGTATTAGAAGAGACGAAGAAGGATCACGTTCAAAGGAAAGAGTTTTCAGTGAAAGAAAAAGTGATAGTGAATGGGATTATGCAGACCAACCACCAGAGCTATGGGACCAATTTAAAACAGACTTTAAAAAGGGAAATCATATAAGAGTTCATCCAATTCTAGGTTGGAGAGAAATTGATATTTGGGAGTACATTAAGAGAGAAAATATTCCTATAATAGATCTTTACTTCTCTAAGAATGGTAAAAGATATAGATCACTTGGATGTGCACCATGTACAGGGCAAATTGAATCAACTGCATCTAGTATAGATGAGATAATCGAAGAGCTTAAGAACACTAAGGAAACAGAAAGAAGTGGTAGAGCTCAAGATAACGAAAATGCACATGCATTAGAAAAGCTTAGAAAAGAAGGATATATGTAAAATAGGAGGAGATAATCATGAAAGAGGTAAAGGCGTCAGAAAGAGAAGAATTAAGTATAGTTGTTGTAGGACACGTAGACCATGGTAAGTCAACTCTTATAGGAAGACTTTTAAATGATACAGGTTCTCTTCCAGATGGAGCAATTGAAAAGGTAAAGAAGCTTTCAGAAGCTAAGGGAAAGAATTTTGAGTATGCATACCTTCTTGATGCATTTGAAGAAGAGCAAAAGCAAGGTATAACAATAGATATAACAAGACTTAGATTTTTAACTGAAAAAAGAGATTACATCATAATAGATGCACCAGGACATAAGGAGTTCCTAAAGAACATGGTAACTGGGGCAGCATCAGCTAATGCAGCATTTCTACTAATTGATGCTAATGAAGGAATACAAGAGCAATCAAAGAGACATTGCTACATACTATCTCTTCTAGGAATAAAGAAGGTATATGTACTAGTTAATAAAATGGACCTTGTAGACTATTCAGAGGAAAGATATGAAAAAATTAAGGAAGACTTTAACGTATTCCTAAGTAACCTAAATATCTATCCAGAGGAATATATCCCTGTATCAGCATACAATGGTGAAAACCTAACTAAGAAATCAGACAAAATGCCTTGGTACAAGGGTCTTAGCGTTATAGAAACAATGGATTCAATTGAAAAGCCAGCTGGAAAAGAATTTAATCCACTAAGACTACCAATCCAAGACGTATATAAGTTTGATAGCAGAAGAATAATAGCAGGAAAGATTGAAAGTGGAAGCATATCAGTTGGAGATGAAGTAACTATATACCCAAGTGCTAAGAAGACAAGAGTTAAGAGCATTGAATACTGGGTAGAAAAGGACAAAAAGGACACTGTATATGCAGGTGAAAGTGTTGGTATAACATTTGAAGATGAATTCTTCAACAAAAGAGGAGAAATTGTAACTAAGGGAGACATAGTTCCAACAGTTTCAAATATCCTAAGTGCTAACCTATTCTGGCTTGGTAAAAGCCCACTTGTTAAGAATAAGAAGTACAAGCTAAAGCTTGCAACTCAAGAAGTTGAATGTGAAGTTATAGCTATTAATAAGGTAGTAGATGCGGCAACTCTTGAAACTCTTAAGGATTCTCAAGAAGTTAAGAAAAACGACGTATCAGAAATCACTATTAAGACAAAGGAGCCTGTAGCATTTGATGATTTCTCAACTATCGAAGAAATGGGTAGATTTGTAATAATAGATGACTATAATATCAGCGGTGGTGGTATCCTAAACCCTGTTGAAGATACATTAAAGAGAAACTTTGGAGACATTAAGACTCAAGACGTAGCTATTAAGAAGAGACTTGTTTCAAGAGAAGAAAGAGAAGAAGTTCTTGGACAAGAAGGAAAAGTTATATGGCTAACAGGAAAACCAGGTTCAGGTAAAAACGAAATAGCATCAAAGCTAGAAAGAAGACTAAATGACCTTGGTAAGAAGGTATACTACCTAAATTCTACTAACCTTAGATTTGGAATATCAAGTGACCTTACATTCTCAGATGAAGATGTACATGAGCATGTAAGAAGAATAGCTGAAATAGCTAATCTATTCCAAGATGCAGGATATATAACTATCGTAACAAGCGTAAGTAGATTTAAGGAAGATAGAGAAAGTGCTAAGAACATAATAGGAGCTAAAAACTATTATGAAATATATGTAGATGCAAATGACGACATATGCAAGGAACGAAGTTCAAGACCAGCATGTGAAGCAGAAGCTGCTATAATAGGGTATGAAAAGGCAGATTATCCTGTAACATCACTATTTATTGAAGAGGTTGATTTTGATAGTGATAAGAAGGTTGATAGTTTAATTGATGCTTTAAATTTATAGGAATTATGAAGGCTACTCATTAGTGGGTAGCCTTTTTTAGGTTCTGATGAGGGAGGGGTGTGCTGCAGTATGTGGTGGACATAGGATATATACAGATTATGTTTAGGATAAATAGAGGTGAACTGTATAATAAGTAAGTGAGGAAATAGCTTAGAAATGAGAGGTATCATTATTTCTAGGCTGTTTTGATTTTATATTGAAATTAATAGCAAGTAAACTGCTTAAAAATTAATACTAGTATTTACTAAACGTAAAAAAGAAATGGATTATGCAAATTGTTAGAGTGATATATATACTTATAGAATGATATGCATTATAATGTAATATAAGGTAAAAATGTGAATTATATCGAAATGATGTGGAATAGAACGAGAAAAGAACGTGGGATTGATTATAACGTGAGTGTAATGAAGGAAATAGGTGTTTATTCTTTTAAGAAGATTAAGATGAAAGTCAGATAAAAGCGTATAAAGACACCTATACATAGAAATTTCTTATTATTTAATATAAATTCTGTATTAAACAAATGTTCATATATGAATACTTTAGAATGATTTCACTATTAAGTTTTAAGCTTGTAGATAAAAAGAAAAAACATTACAACCATGTGGTGCAAATATAAGTTTTAGTAGAATTATGAAATGAAGGTGGCTTTATTAATAAAACAAGTAGTTATTTATAATTAGGGGGACGGAAAGTGATTGACAATAGTAAAATTAATGTGATTAAACCCAAATCTATCTGGAAGAAACCTGTTGATATTAGGTTCAAGGACTTATTCATTACGCTTAGTAAAGGATTAATTCATGGTGTAACTCAAAATTGGACAGAAGTATCTACAGATGTTGCAGATGCTCTAGCATCTATTGGCTTGGAAACCACACCTGGTGAAAAGGCTTGGAAATTAGTATACAAATCTGTAACAAAAGCGCTATTTAGTATTATAGAAGATAATGAAAGTCTATTAAAAACAAAACAAATTAATTCTAGTATATTAATTCAAGATGTTACTGAAATATTTGAGGATGAAATAACTATAGATAATACTTTTTTTGATTCGCCAAAAGAAGCTAATATAGTAAAGATAATTCAAGAAATGCTTTCTAATTGGTTAATGAATTGTGGTTTTAATCAATCAGAAATGGAATCCATATGCAATAGATTCCCAAGCTATTTTGTATACGCCTTAAATAATGAATGGCGGGAAAACTATAGTGAATATTCTTCAATTTTAGAGAATACAACAACACCTTTTTCATTACAAGCTGAAATAGAAAAAAACTGGGCATATTATTATTCTCAACTTAATAAGGAATTAGATGAGCCACTTTTTTTAGAAGCATTTAGCCTAATGCAAATTTATGTACCACTTAATGGATATTATAGAAATAAAGTGGCTGTAGAGCAAAATAAAAGGTTAAGTTTAGTTTATACAGAAACTGAAGTATATGAAAGAGTAGTGGTTGATTTAGAAGAAGAAATTGATAATTGGATAGAAAATAGTGAAAAGGAAGATGCATTAAGGGTTATTTGTGGGGGCCCAGGATGTGGAAAATCTACTTTTGCAAAAAAAATTGCATCTGTTCAATCATCAAAATCAGATCTCCAGGTCTTATTTATACCATTACATCATTTTGAGTTAAAAGATGATTTAGTTGATGCTGTAAATTCATTTATTTTATATGAAGGTATATTAAAGCACAAACCTCTGGATATTGATAATGGAGAAAAAAGGTTACTAATTATATTTGATGGATTGGATGAGCTTGCGTTACAAGGGAAATTTGGAATGGAAGCATCTCAACAATTTATTCAAGAAGTACAACAAAAGTTGTATAACTTTAACATGAAGCAATTGCGATTACAAATAATTATAACCGGAAGGGATTTAATTATACAAAGTAATCAATGTAATATTAGGAAGGATAGGCAGGTACTACATATACTTCCATATTATATTTCACATAAGAAAATGGAAAAAAAGTATACCTTACATAAAGAAGGCTATACTTATGTTGATGATAAGGCATTATTGAAGAAAGACCTGCGACATGAATGGTGGAGAAAATATGGAAGTTTAACTGGTAAAGGTTATACGCAAATGCCAAAAGAATTATCATTAAATAAGCTTGATGAGATAACTTCTCAGCCATTATTAAACTATTTAGTGGCATTAAGTTACGAAAGAAAGCAAATAGACTTTACAATACAAAGCAACCTTAATGAAATTTATGGAGACTTAATAAAAAATGTATATGATAGGGACTGGGACTCAGGAATTCATCGATCATTACAGAATGTTACATATGATCAATTTGTTAGAGTACTTGAGGAAATAGCACTTGCAACTTGGCATGGTGATGGGAGGACTACTACAGTAAAAGAAATTGAAGAGCATTGTGACAGTAGTGGTCTTAAATCCTTGTTATTAGCATTTCAAGAAGGTGCATCCAAAGGAGTTACGCGCTTGCTTACAGCTTTTTACTTTAGGCAATCTAATAATCAAATGAACAACGATAAAACATTTGAATTTACTCACAAAAGTTTTGGAGAATACTTAACTGCCAAAAGAATTATATTGGGCATAGACATAATTAGCGGACATATTGAAAAAAAGCAAAAAAATCCTGATTATGGTTGGGATGAAAAGGAAGCCTTAAAAAACTGGATTCAATTATGCGGTTCAACAACAATGGATGAATATGTATTTAGTTTTATCGAAGGTGAAATGAAACTAATTAATACCAAAAAAATAAAAGGGTGGCATAAGACATTATTAAGACTATTATCATATTCTCTTAAAAACGGGTTGCCATTTGAAATACTTCATAATAGACCCAATTATAAAGATGAAATGAAACAAGAACAAAATTCAATTGAATCTCTACTTTTAGTCATTTGCAAATGTGCTGATTTAGGAAATGTTAGAACAAAAATTACTCACCCATCTCCTACGTCTTTTGGAGAACTTTTGGCTAGAGTACAAGGGCAACGTATAGGTCCAAAAAACAGACTAATATCTAGATGTTTTGTTAATATGGATTTAGATGGAATTATACTTGATGCTAGAGATTTTTGTAGAGTAAGTTTTCAGGGATTAAATATCAGGGAGTCAAAACTTAAAATGTCAAATATGCTCTTGGCTGAATTTTATAATTGTAATTTAAATAAATCTAATTTTATTTTTTCTTCATTTCATACATGTACAATGGATAAAGTTAATGCAAAAAATGCAAAGTTTATAAATGCAGATTTTTCTTCATCATATATAATGAATGTCGACTTTACAAAATCAACATTCCGGAAAGCTGATTTCAGTGATGCAGTGTTGAAGAATGTAAAATTTGTTGGGGCTGAATTACAAGAAGTAAGCTTTAATAATGCAAAATTAGTTAATGTTGTCTTTGATAATGCTATTTTTGATTATAAACTATTAATAGGAGCATCATATAATGGTAATAAGATTACTGAAAATAACTTCAATAAATTTCAACAAATGCGAAATGCTACAATAGAAGAAGTATCGGTTACAGAGATCGATTAATGTAACTAGTTATTAAGCAAATATAAAAAGAGAGTATAATATGAACCTAATGAGTTCCTGTTCAGGTGTACGTAATTTAATATATCATATGTTGTAAAACTAGAAGATATAAATTGCAAGAAAATGATTTTGAAGAATATTGAAATGATATGAGAAATAATAAACAAGGAATATTCTAGTGATAAGGTTATAGCTTTGATAAAAGACCCCAGAGATTAAGCTGCTGAAAATTAATATGATAAAGTAGATAAAATGTGAGTAGAGTATAGGAATTCATTTATTTTTATTAGATGTATTACAATAAAAATAAAAAGAATACGAAAAAATATTTGAAAAATATACTTTATATGATAAGAGACTGTGAAGAAAAGTCTGTAAAAAATGCTTTCTTATGATAAAATAAAAAATATCATAGAAAGCATTTTACATTTATATCTATATATTTTACATTGGAGGTCAAAATTATTTTTGATGAAAATAGGATGTAGTAAAGTAATAATGGACTTCTCCCTATCAAAGAGAGACTTAAAAGCTAAAGATTGTGAGAATAACTTGTAGTGATATGAAAATATGATAGTTGCTAAACGGGTAAATTAGTTATGAATTTTTGAGATTAAATATTGGTATAAAAAACATCACTTATACCCGTTATGGCGAACCGTATCATAAGTAATGATACATTAATAAAATATGTTGAGAAAAGTAAAATATCTTTAAAATGTGGACAGATAGAAATTTTATAAACTACTTATTAATCATGCTAGCAATTACCTTGGCACAATATATAGCTCCATTTTCTGTTGCAATATTTTGGGCTAATACCTTTGCATTATTTACAATCTCTTTAGTTAATGCAAATTTTATTCCTTCAGCTAATTTATTTGAGGTTAAGTCTTTTTTATAAATAGGTTTTGCACCAACACCTAAATCATATGCTCTATGTGCCCAAGCAAATTGGTCATTGGAGAATGGAATAATTACACTTGGTACTCCTGCTCTAAATCCTGCTGCTGTTGTTCCAGCTCCACCATGATGACAAACAACAGACACATTGTTAAATAGCCACGTATGAGGAATACTATCTACAGCGATAAGGTTATCGGGAAGGTTGTCTATCTTACCCATACCAGAAATAATTCCACGCTTTTTGCATTTTTTCATTGCATCTATTATAAGGCTAACTAACTCATCTTTTTGTTCGCTATTAAATACACTTCCAAATCCAATGTAAACTGGCTTTTCACCTTTACTGAGAAAATCTAAAAGTTCCTTTGATGGTATATATTCTATATTTTCTTCTACAAACCAATATCCATTTTGGTGGATGTTTTCATTCCAGTCCTTTGGTCTAGGGAATACAAAATTACTACAGGATACAACTGCTGGATGCTCTGTACTTATTCTTTCATATGGACTACTAAAGTCTTTTGGAAGTCTTTTGAAATGCTTCTTCCAATGTCCTTTCACAGTGCTACTTGAGGCAAGCCAAAGCATACTTTGCACCATTTTGTAGCTTATCTTTTTATTTAACTTTGTAGGCTTAGCTTTTCCATAAGTAACAACTGAAAGATACTCATCGGTTTTGTGCATAGGAAATGGTGTAGCCAGTACTGATGGTATTCCCATTTCTTGAGCTGCAAAGTACCCCATGGTACACCCTGGATGATAAACAATTAATTCACTACCTTCCAAAGAAGCATAGGTTTCTTCAGCTATTTTAATTCCATACTTTTTCATTTTATTAAATGTAAGAAGCATTTTTAGGGGATTATCCGCTGATTGTGATTCCTTTATTATATTTGGGTCAACACCTAACTTTTCAAAATCAACCTCAACTGGAAAGTATTCTATTCCATAACTTCTCACAAGGCTTTCAACTTCACTTGAGCCAGAAATTTTAACATCTTTACCTAACTTTTTTAATTGCTGAGCCAAAGCTATGTATGGCTGAAAGTCTCCTCTTGAACCTGCGCATATTATTGTTATCATAATTCTCTCACTCTCCTTGTGAAATCCAACAACGTGTCGTATATTAATATTGTAAGCAGTATAATGTTAATCATCAACCGACAATGAAATGCTTAGTGTCGGATTTATCGAGGTAGGAAATGAAAAAGAACCCTAAAGTTATGACTAAAACAAAACAAGATTTAATTGATGCATTTTGGACACTTTATTGTGAAAAACGAATAGAGAAAATTACTGTAAAAGAGATAACACAAAAAGCTGGATATAATCGCAGTACTTTCTATGAATACTTTATTGATATTTATGATGTTCTTGAACAAATTGAAACTTCCATTATCCCTAATGTTAATGAGCTACCTCCAATAGCTATGTTAGAAGGAAATTTAGGCATGCCCTTAGATATTTTTATGGAGTTATATGAGAAAAATCATAAATATTATTCTGTGCTACTTGGAGATAATGGTGATGCTGCCTTTGCAAGTAAACTAAAAAACTCTATAAAGCCAATGTTACAAGAAGCACTAAAGTATCAGGTAAAGATTAGTGAAAAAGAACTTGATTTTATTTTGGAGTATATACTTTCTGCTATGATTGGTATTATGAGTTACTGGTTTAAACAAGATAAAGTTATATCTAATGAAAAGTTAATTTCTCTTATAAATGAAATAATGGAAAATGGGGTTATGAGTATATTGAGCAAGTAAGTGAGGTTCTTATTAAAATTGGATTAATAGCATATGATTTTTATATATGAGGAGAATATATTTATGAATTTAATAAAGACGCAAGGTGAATTAGACGAATTAATCAATAAAAATATTATTACAGTAGTTTATTTTAGTGGAACCACCTGTGGAGCTTGTGAGGTAATTAAAATCAGAATTAATAATATGTTAAGTAAATTTCCATAAATAGCTAGGTGTGAAATAAATGGTGAAAAAAGCATTGAGCTTTCAGCTAAATATCAAGTTTTTTTGTTACCAATTATGTTGTTGTATATTGAGGGTAAAGAAACCTTAAGAATAGGAAGAAATGTAGATTTTCTTCATTTAGAAGAACAAATTAGTAGATATTATGATATGAGTTTTAATTAAGATATATTAAGGTTATGAAAGATGTGAGGTAAGCTTGATGAAATAATTTAAGGTATAAAACCTATCAAAATCTTTTGTTACTGTAATTGATCAAACAAAATAGAATTGAAAGATATCTATATAATCAATTTAGGAGTATATTATATCAAAGGAGGTGTAGGATGAAGCAGTTTTATATAAAACAGAAGGTGTTTAGTCTAAGTGGCAAATTTACGGTAAAGGATCAGCAGGAGAATGATGTTTATTACGTAGAGGGAAGTTTTATGCAAATCCCAAAGACTTTCTCCATTATGAATAGAACAAGGGAAGAAGTTGCACTTATTACGAAAAAGGTGTTTAGCTTTCTACCGAAGTTTTTCGTTGAGGTAAATGGTCGAGAGGTATTAACTATAAAGAAGGAGTTTTCCTTCTTTAAAGCTCACTATACAATTGATACGGCAGGTATTGAAGTACATGGAAACTGGTGGGATATGGATTTTCAGGTGTTACAACATGGTGAAGTAGTTGGTAATGTAAAAAAGGAATGGTTCACCTGGGGAGATAGCTATAAGGTTGAAGTATTAAAAGAAGATATGGAGATTATGATTATTTCACTAGTTATCGCAATTGATTGTGTGAAAGCTGACCAAGCAGCTGCTTCCTCAGCAACAACTTAGTTGGATATATAAGTTAAGAAGAAGGAGCATTTTTGAAGAGTACTCCTTCTTTTTTATGATTAATTATTGCTTAATACTTCACCAAGTAATTCTATACCTTCTCTTATTTGATTTTCACTTAAACACCCAAAACCTATTAAGAAAACAGGGTTATCTAAATTATTATTATTTGCCCAGTATTTTGAAGTTGGATATATTCTAACACCTGCCATTTCTGTCTTTTGAATAATCATATCCTCAGGCATACCGTTTCTTATTTCTAGAAGTATGTGCAGACCAGCATTTCCACCAATCAATCTGACCTTATCATTTAAGTAATATTCGATAGATTTTATTAATGTATTGTGTTTTTTACGATAGATTTTACGCATCCTTTGAACATGTCTCTCCCAGTAGCCATTAGACATAAATAACTGAAGAGTCTTTTGATTTAGTCTTGAGGTTGGCTGCTCATACATAGACATATTCTCTTTATATTTATCTAGGAGTTTCTTAGGTAGTACCATATAACTTATACGTAGAGAAGGTGCAAGAGACTTTGAAAATGTACCTAAGTAAATAACACGTTCATCCTCATCAAGGCTTTGTAGAGATGGGATAGGTCTACCGATATAGCGAAACTCACTATCATAATCATCTTCAATAATAAAGGCATTAGTATCTCTAGCCCATTTTAAGAGGTTTTGCCTTCTTGTTATAGGCATAACTACTCCCGATGGGAATTGATGAGAAGGAGTAACATAAACAAATTTTGGGGAAGCCTCTCGAAGTGTTTTTAAGCATATACCATCTTTATCTAGGGGGGTAGGAGTTACTTTAAAGTTGTTTTTCTGAAAGATAAACCTTGAAATATTCCAGCCAGGGTCTTCAATGGCTATTGATTTATCATCATTATCTATTAATTCACATAATAATTGTAGTGAGTTCTGGGTTCCTGATGTGATTATCACCTGACTAGATGAGCATAATACACCTCTTGATAATCTAAGATAGTTTACTATTTCTTCTCGAAACTCTAATTCTCCTTGATGATCTCCATACTGAAGAAGATCTCCATTAGATAGTTTTAAAGCCTTAGAAGTTAACCTTCGCCATAGGTTAAAATCAAAACTCTCAGTATCAATACTTCCATAATGAAAATCATATTTGATTCTATTAGAAGATAGGGGAGAAGAAGTAGTCATTTTACTAATCTTTGGAGAATTAAATGGCATTTCCTCAATTTCTTGAACATACATACCACTTCTTTCTCTACTTTCTATATATCCTTCAATTAATAATTGTTGGTACGCATTATCCACTGTGATTTTACTAAGCTTAAGATAATCTGCTAGGTAGCGAATAGAAGGGAGTTTAGTACCTTTTTTTATTCTATTAGATTTTATTTCTTCACGAAGATATTTATAAAGCTGTATGTATAGCGCTTCATTAGAATTTTTATCTAAATTAATCATCATCTCTTTCATAATACACCTCCAAACTGTACCTATTAATTATAGAGTAACTGTATCTAACGATATTGACAATGCTATGATAGACTATTCTCAATTAGATTTGAAAATAAAGATTATTAATTAATGGGGAGGAATTGACATGGGTTTAAAGTATGTTGTTATTATTCAGTGTGACATTACACAAAGAAGATGTAGTGGTATAGCTTGTACTGATGCTTTTTATAATAGAGAGGGAATGTTTAAAGAATACGAAGAGGATGTAAGATATATTTCTTTTACTTGTGGGGGCTGCTGTGGAAAAGGTTTATCAGCAAAGTTAGAGCAATTTGCTAAAAAGTCTAGAAAGCTTAGTGAATTAAATAAGGATGATGTTGTTATTCACCTGTCATCTTGTATGGTAACTGATAATCATCACTCTGATAGATGTCCTCATGTTGACTATATTAAAAGTATTATCCAAAAGAAGGGATATAAAAATGTAGTAGAGAAGTCATACATATATGAAAATACAGAGAAGAAAAGAGAAAAAGGTATATATAAAAGTTATTAATAGTATTTAGGCGAGATGATGTTTTATATCACGATTATCAAGTAGTAATATCAAAACAAATTTATTAAAAACATAAAAAACCTTAAATAGCCTTTGTGAAAGAAGAAATGCCCCTATGTATTTGGTATATTTTACCATAATATATAGGGGCGTACTATAACAATAGGATATAATAAATCAAGGAAAAAGTCTAGTACTTTTCTTCATAAAGCATTATAATTATCCTTGATTTAACAAAGGGGGGTGAAGTAATGTTGAATAAGACAGAGAAAGAGGAAAGACAGTATCTTAATGAGATATTGAAAAAACTGAAAGCAACATATCAGGATATTGACCAAAAGATATCTGATTATGCAAATGAGGTTCAAGAAACGAAGAAATATCTCTGGGAAAACCTTGCACAGATGGATCAGGCAGAAAAAGCGGCAAACCGTATTGCTGTTCATGAAACTATTGGTTTTGGAGAAAAAGCTGTTGTGCAAAAACAAAAGATTGATAAACTGATCTATTCTCCATACTTTGGAAGGATAGATTTTCGTGAGAATGGAGAAGGCAAGGAAGAACCTTTTTATATTGGAATGCATTCCTTTGGAGAGGAAAATGGCGAGGATGTGCTGATCTATGATTGGCGTGCACCGGTTTCCAGTATGTTTTATGATTTTGAAATGGGGGAAGCATATTACACTGCACCTATGGGAAGGATTTGCGGAGATATTTCTTTGAAAAGACAATACAAGGTTAAAAATAGTCATATGGAGTATATGCTAGAAAGTGCACTGAATATAGGAGATGATGTTTTACAAAAGGAGCTTAGCCGTACTTCTGATGAGAAGATGAAGAACATTGTATCTACTATACAAAGAGAACAAAACAGCATTATCCGAAATGAAGAGTCAAAAATCCTAATAATTCAAGGGGTGGCTGGTTCAGGAAAAACCTCTATCGCACTTCATAGGGTTGCATTTTTGTTATACCGCTTTAAAGAGAAGCTGACTTCAAAGGATATCTTGATTATTTCACCAAATAAAGTTTTCTCTGATTATATTTCAAGTGTCCTACCAGAGCTAGGTGAAGAGGAAATCATGGAAATGGGCATGGAGGAAGTTGCAGAGGAGGAGATGGCGGGAAGGCTGAATTTTCAATCCTTCAATCAGCAAGTTACAGACCTTATGCTTACAGAGGATGATAGAGCCATTGAACGCATCAGATACAAAGCTACTTTGGATTTTGTAAGTGATCTTGATTCCTATCTAGAAAAGGCAAACACTGAATACTTTTCTCCAGAGGATATTTGCATTGAAAGTATCAAGGTATCAAAGGAGTATTTGATGCTAAGTTATATAGCCTTAAAAAGAATGCCTGTTAAGAAACGTCTAGAGAAAATAGCAAATGATATTATAGAAAATAGAAAAACAAGTAATGGTAAAAGGATAAAGGCTGAAATTGCAAATCAGGTTAAGACTGCTATCTTGAAAATGTACAAATTCAAGGATGCACTTTCTTTATATAAGAATTTCTATGATTATATTGAAAAGCCAAAGTTATTCCATTTTGTAGAGAAGAATAAACTTGAGTATGCTGATGTATTTCCTTATATATACACAAAGATGTTTTTTGAAGGATTTGAAACAAACTTTAAGTATGTAAAGCATTTGCTAGTAGATGAAATGCAAGACTATACTCCTATACAATATGCGGTTATAAGAAAGCTATTTAACTGTAAAATGACGATCTTAGGTGACAGTTTCCAATCGGTTAATCCTCATAGTGCTTCATCCCTTGAGATTTTAAAAAGTGTTTTTGGGGATGCAGACTGTATGGAATTATGCAAAAGCTACCGTTCAACGATTGAAATCACAAATTTTGCACAAAAGATTAAAAGCAACAGCAAACTGGTTCCAATTGAAAGACATGGTGAAGAGCCTACAATAAGAAAATGTGCAACCTTAGAGGATCAATCAGAAGAGATTAAAGATTTGATTAATGATTATGTAAAATCAGCTTACAATTCACTAGGAATAGTATGTAAAACACAGGAACAGGCAGCAGAGATTTATAATCAGATCAAAGATAGGTACAAGGATGTTTTCTTACTGGATTTTGGCAGTACTGAGCTAAAGGATGGAATAATTATTACAACCGCCCATATGGCTAAAGGGCTAGAGTTTGACCAAGTAATAGTACCTTCTGTTTGTTCTTCTACCTATCATACGGATTTGGATAGAAGCATGTTGTATGTTGCATGTACTAGAGCTATGCATCGATTGGATCTGACTTATTGTGGAGAATTGACCCAATTCCTATAATAAATCACAATCAGCTCTTTATAAAACATAAGCCCATCATTAATGGTAAATCCTTTAGTCATCTTCGATAATAAAGGCATAAGAGGGATTTTATCTCTTTCATAATACACAAGCAAACATATTAAAAATATAAAAAGCATAATTTATATAGTAATAATTGATATGGAAAAGGTAATTAGATGATAAATTTTATCTCCAATATTATATATAGTTTTCTTATATCCTTTGGTGTAATAGTAGGGGCAAGTGCCTTTGGAGGACTTGCAGCTATTATAAACAATCAACCTCCCTTAAAGACTATTATTGATTTAGCTGGATCAATAAAAATATGGGCTGTTGCAACTGCACTAGGTGGAACATTTTCTACATTTGAGGTATTAGATGAGGGAGTTTTTAAAGGGGAAATTCGTCTTGTGATAAAGCAAATGGTCTATATTTTGGTAGCTCTTTTAGGTGCAAATGCAGGGTTTTATTTAGTTAAGCTGCTACATAGGTGTGGTCAAATATGGGGAGAGTAAGAAAGGCAGGTTTCCTTTTATTTTTCTTAAGTGGATTCATATTAGGTGTATTACTAGGGTGTGCTAGTTTAAGTGCATTTATTAGTTATAGACTAGACGAATATCATCAAAGAATAGCAATTTTAAATTCCATAATTGATGAAAAGAATATGGTATTAGAAAAGTTAGAGGATAATATCAATAAGAAAAAGCTTATAGTTAAGGATATTGAGATTAATCTTACTTCTAAGGAAGATGAGTTAATAAATATAGAACTTAAAAAGTATATCCAAAAAAAGCTTGGAACCTTTGTTGGTAAGGAAGTAAAAAAGGTTGAGGCGGATATGCTTTGGGAAGTTATTAATCAAAGGATTATGAAAATTGGAGGCAAAGAATATAGGTTGAAGGCAAATAAAGTTGTAATATCTGAGATTATTAATATATGGATTGAAATTCAGCCATTAAAGAAATGAGTGAGAAGTATATATTCTTACTCATTTTTTATGTGTGTTTAAATTTATAATATAATATATAGAATACATATAGATTACGACTAGGATAAGAAGGATTAAATTATAGTATTAGAATAGCGGAGGTAAATATGATTAATTGTCAGTATAAGATATGGATAGAGGCGGAGGAGTGGGAAGGTGGAGGATTCCATGATGTGTTTAGAAGATGTTATAATTAATATTATTATTTAAGGAGAGGTACTAATTGATAAATACAATTATAAAGGCTGTTATTTCATTTGTTACTACTAATATCGATGATATATTCATTCTTATGTTATTTTTCTCTAGGGTAAATAATTCTCTTAAAGTAAGACACATTGTTCTTGGTCAGTACTTAGGAATTGCATCATTAGTGATAATAAGCATTCTAGGTGCGCTTGGAGCAAATCTGTTTCCAAGTAAATATATTGGACTTTTAGGTATTGTACCTATATATCTAGGTATAAAAGAGTATTTAGAGTATAAAAAGGGAAATGAAGATGATGATGAAGTAGAAGAAATTAATGAGAAAATAAATCAAGAAAATACGAGTAAAAGACTTATTAGTATTATAAGTGTGGCAGGTGTAACTATAGCAAATGGAGGAGATAATATAGGAATTTATATACCACTATTTGCTAGGTTAAGTACATTTGAAATTTTAGCTACAAGTATAATTTTTATTATACTTACGGGAGTTTGGTGTTATATTGGTTTTAAACTTTTAAAGTATCCATTTGTAGAGGGGATTATAGAAAGATACAAGCATATTTTTGTACCAATAGTATTTATAGCATTAGGTATATATATTTTTATAGAAAGTGGAACTATTGATTTAATTATATAAGTTAAATATGTAATAGTTTGCTGAAAGAAATAATATAATTTATATAAAAACCTAAAATCAATTTATATAAGAGTATTTATTGGAGGACAGAAATGTTTATTCATACAGTTAAGCCTGGTGAATCTTTATATTCAATAAGCAAAATGTATAATGCACCTATTGATCAGATACTTATGGTAAATGGACTTGAAGAAGTAAATATTGTTCCAGGGCAGGCTCTACTTATACCACTTTATGTTTATACTGTTCAACCAGGGGACACTTTATTTACTATTGCAAAGAAAGCATATGTTTCATTACAGCAATTAAGAGCAGCAAACCCTTCGATTAAACCATATTCATTACAGCCAGGAATGAAAATAACAATTCCTAATATATCAAATTATCTTGCAAGTTCCTTAAATTTTTATGTTGTTCGAACTCCATCTTTAGATCGTGAACTAATCAATAGATTCGCACCTAATTCAACTGCAATATCTATTTTTGAATATCACTTTTTACCTAACGGGGATATTGCAAATGATTTAGATGATTCAGCTGCTATTCAAACCACTTGGGAAAACAGGGCAACACCCCTTGTAACTATTACTAATCTAACTCCACAGGGTTTTGGTACTGAGCTTGTTCATCAGATGTTAAATAATCCAAGTTCAAGAAGAAATCTTATTAATAATATAGTTCATTTAGTAACCAGAAAGGGATATGGTGGAGTAAATATTGACTTTGAAAGAGTAAGTGCTCAGGATAGAGATCTTTTTACAGGGTTTCTACGTGAATTAAGAGATAGTTTAGGTAGATATTATATTACTGTAGCTGTTCCAGCAAAAACAAGTGAAGATATTCCATGGTTAAGAGGATATGATTATGGAGGAATCGGCTCTGTTGTAGATTCTATGTTTGTCATGGCATATGATTGGCATCATCCAGGAAGTGAACCAGGACCTGTAGCTCCAATTGATGAAGTTAGAAGAACAATTGAATTTGCTATGAAGAGGGTACCAAGAAATAAGATTATGCTTGGAGTGCCTAGATATGGGTATAACTGGCTATTACCATACAGACCAGGAATAGCTGCAACTTCTACATCTAATCAAGATGCCATTAGAACAGCTATGAAGTATCAAGTTCCTATACAATATTCACAGGAATATAAATCACCGTTTTTCCGCTATAGAGATGAGCAGGGACAACTTCATGAGGTTTGGTTTGAAGATGTTAGAAGTATAAGTGAGAAAATGAAATTAGTTCGAGAATACAAGTTGCAAGGAAGAGGTCTATGGCAAATAGCTCTTGAGTTCGCACCAGGACCTTGGCTTGTAAGAAAGTTTTTCACCATAAGAAAAATATAATAAAGTAATATTAATTATACAGAAAAGCATAATATATTAAATTTTGTTATGTAGGAAAAGTATCATTGCAGAAATGGTGTTATTAGCCTAAACTATAGAGTCGAGAGCTAGATAGCCTTATCTGTAAAAATCCCCATATGCTTAGAGATATGTCGTCAAGGGAAGCGGTTTTTAGACATAGCTTTTAGCATATGGGGATTTTGTAGATTAGGCTATCTTCTCGAAGAGCTCGTGGTTTAGGCTAATGACACCATTCCTGTAGTGCACTATTCCTCAACTTCCTCCATGAGAATTTCCCATCTTTCATAAAGTTCATCTATTTTCTTTTTATTATTGTTAATCTTAGTATTTACTTCTAAGGATTTTTCAGGATTTGAGTAAACCTCTTCATTGCAAAGGTCCTCTTCAAGAGAAGCTATTTCACTTTCAAGCTTTTCTAGAGTTTTTTCTATATCCTTTATTTCAAGTTTTGCCTTCTTTATCTTTTCTCTTTCCCCACGAAGTTTTTTTCTTTCTTCCTTTACCTGAGTTTTTGTTTTTCCAACAGTACTTACTACTAGATCATCATCATTTGCATTTTTCTTTTCTATGTAGTACTGGAAGTTTCCAAGATACTCAGTAATACTATTTTCATCTAGTTCTAGTATTCTATTTATAATCTTATTAAGGAAGTATCTGTCATGGGATATAACAAATAATGTTCCGTCATAGCTAAGAAGAGCCTCTTCAAGTGCTTCACGTGAAAGTATATCAAGATGATTTGTAGGCTCATCAAGAAGTAGGAAGTTAGGTTTGCTTAACATTAGCTTAAGTAGAGCTAGACGGCATTTTTCTCCACCGGATAGTAGGCTTATTTCCTTAAATACATCATCCCCAGTAAATAAAAATGCGGCTAGTGTATTTCTAACATCCTTAACAGCCATGTGAGGGAATGAATCCCATATTTCATCAAGTATTGTTTTGTGTGTTGAAAGTTCACGTTGTTCCTGGTCATAATATCCTATTTGAACGTTTTTACCGATTTTTATATATCCAGATGAAGGGGCAATGTCCTCCTTTATTATCTTGAATATTGTACTTTTACCACGACCATTTTCACCTATTAGGGCAATTCTTTCCTCACGTCTTATCATGAAGGAGATATTCTCAAATAGTTTTCTGTCTGAGTAGGATTTAGATAGTTCATCAACTATCATAACATCAACACCACTTTTAACTTTACATTCAAAGTTTATTCTAGATGATTTTTCATCTAGTAGTGGTTTATCTATTCTTTCTATTTTCTCAAGCATTTTCTCTCTGCTTTCAGCTTGTTTAATGCTTTTCTCGCGGTTAAATGATCTGAACTTTTCTATCATAGATTCAATTCGTTCTATTTCTTTTTGTTGAAGTTCATATTCCTTAAGTCTTTGCTTGTATCTTGTTCTTCTTTCTTCAATAAAGTAGCTATAATTTCCACCATATTCCTCTACAACTCCATTTGTAAGTTCAAATGTTTTAGTAGTTATTACATCAAGGAAATATCTATCATGGGAGATAATTATAACTGTTCCTCGATAATCGCGAAGGAAACCTTCAAGGAAGTTGATAGCCTCTAGATCAAGATGGTTAGTAGGCTCATCAAGTAGAAGTACATCAGGATTTTGTAGAAGTAGTTTTGATAATGCTACACGGGTTTTTTGTCCCCCTGAAAGTAGACTAATACTCTTATCTAGATATTCTGGTCCAATTCCAAGACCTACAAGTATTCCCTTAGCAAAACTTTCACAGCCATATCCATTTTTCTTCTCGAAATCATCTTGAAGTCTTCCGTATTCCTTAAGATATTTTTCATAATTGCTATTATCTGAGTCATTTGCATTTTCAGCTATTAGGACCTCAAGTTCACGAAGTCTATATTCAATAGATTTTATATCTTCAAAAACCTTCATAGTTTCTTCGAAAACTGTTAATTCTTCATCAAGTCCTAGGTTCTGAGAAAGATATCCAAGCTTTTTATCCTTAGGAATAAATTTTTCTCCACTGTCAGGAGTTATTTCCCCGGTAAGTATTTTGAAAAGGGTAGTTTTACCTGCTCCATTTTTACCAACGAATCCTACCTTTTCATTTTCATTTATTGTAAAGGAAACATCCTGTAATATTACATCAACACCGTATGATTTTGTTATTTTATTAAGTGATAACGCCAACATAATAAACACCTCTAGTTAATTATTCTACAGTAATTTTACTTTTTATATGCAAATTATGCAACTTTTTAAAAAAGACTTTCAATATAGTAGTAAATATTATTCTAATATAGTAAAATAATTATAGGATAATGGATAGCTTTAAAAGAATATGTGTATAATATTACAAGTTACAAAAAAGGATGTGGTAATCATGGGTAAGTCTACAGTAATTTCTATGGCAGTGGTAAGAAGACTTCCGAGATACCGTAGATATTTGTCAGAGTTGTTGGAGAATGGTGTAGATAGAATATCCTCAAAGGAACTATCTGAACGAATGAATCTTACTGCTTCCCAAATAAGACAGGATTTTAACTGTTTTGGCGACTTTGGCCAACAAGGATACGGTTATAATGTTAAGGAACTTTATAACGAAATAGCTAGAATTATAGGATTGAATAAGTCATATAATACTGTAGTTGTAGGAGCAGGGAATATTGGGCAAGCTATTGCTAACTATAGTAGTTTTGGAAAGCTAGGATTTAACTTAGTAGCTATATTTGACGTTAATCCAAAGCTAATAGGTCTTAAGTTTAGAGATATTGACATTAGAGATGTAGATGACTTAGATAGTTATCTTGATGAAAATAAAATAGATATTGGAATTATATGTGTGCCTAAGGCACAAGCTCAAAGAACGGCTGATATTTTTCAGGATAAAGGTATTAAAGCTATATGGAATTTTGCGCCAATTGATTTAAAAGTACAGGAAGGCGTAGTTATTGAAAATGTTCATTTAAGTGATAGTTTATTAACTTTAAGTTATAGGTTAAATGAGGCGGAATTATTTGGTACAGAAGAAAAATAATCTTACTTTATATGCATAGGATAAGAATAACATTACCTAGATTTAGTTTATAGGAATGATAAATTAAATTATATATAGATTAAGTAGGCTATTATCAAAGGACTTTTTTATAAGGTCTTTGATAATAGCCTATAATTATAAGGATTAACGAATAAAAATTATCTAAAGATAATAAAACTATGGACGACATATATTATGTACTACTAGGTAGTAATATACACACAATTGTAGAAAAAAGGGGAAGAGTAATGTTGTTTAATTTTAAAAATGAATCCTTAAGTAAACTATTAGATTTCCATGAATACAGTGATGAGGATATTATCGAGCTTAAAAATTCAAAGGATAAATCTATAAGTTTTGCAGCGAGGCTTGCACTTATAATAAAAAATGTATCAAAAAAGGTTCGTGAAGTTGTAAAGGGGAATTTGAGCCTATCAACGGAAATAAGTAGTTTTAGTATAAACTTGGAGTTTTTTTCAAAGAAGCTTATAAGTATAGCAGAGATTCTTAAAGAAGATTCAGGAAGTCTTGTTTCATCCGTTGAGGAAACAAATGCTTGTATGGAGGATGTAAGTAAAACCTTAAATGAAAATACCTCTGCATTAGGCAATATCTCAAGTGAGGCAGATTCTATAAAGGAAATCTTAAATGAGGATAGACTACTTTTAGATGAAATTAAGTTAGCCAAAAAGGAATTATCGGATTATGCAATATCTATGCAAAGTGACATGGGAAATCTTCTAAAGCAAATAGAAGATATGAAGGCAATTGTCGCAGGGATTGGGAAAATCTCTGAACAAACAAATCTACTTGCTTTAAATGCTTCCATTGAAGCTGCAAGAGCAGGGGAAGAAGGTAGAGGTTTTGCCGTAGTAGCAAATGAAGTTGGAGATTTATCTAAAAACACTAAGCAGCAGTTAGAGCTCATGGAAAAGTTTATGAATACAATAGAGGAATCATCAAAGAAAAGTAATGAAAGTCTTTCACATACTTTAGTAGGAATAGAGAAGGTAAGTGAAAATACTAATAAGGTTGTAGACTCATTTACCCATAGTATAAATTCGGTTAATAATATTATTAGTGATATAGGAACACTAACTTCAAAGATGGAAGAGATAAATGCATCAAGTGAAGAGATAAATGTTACTATGAAATCCATTGAGGATTTTGCAAATGAATTAACATTTGTAAGTGATGACATTTATGAATTCTCAAAAAAGTCTCAGAAACTTTCATCTAAAATTGCCAGTATAGAAGATAAGGTTTCTAATATAGCAAATATTAGTGGAGATATAGCTACCTGTGAATATTTTAAGATTTCTAATAAAGAGTTTATTAATGTTATGGAAAATGCCATTAACTCCCATAGGGCATGGGTTAATGATCTAGTTACTATGACAAATAAAATGGAAATTAGTCCTCTACAGTCAGACGGACATAAGTGTGGCTTTGGGCATTTTTATCATTCAGTTTCACCTTCTAATCATGAAGTTAGAAAGGTGTGGGATAAAGTAGATGGAATTCATAATGAGCTTCACTCTATAGGTGATAAGGTTGCTATGTGTATAAAAAGAGGAGACAGTAAAGGGGCAAATGATTTAACTAAGAGAGCAGTAGATATATCAACTACTATTATAGGAATGCTAAGTGATATGTCTGATATGGTTAATAAACTTGAAAAGAATGGAGAAGAAGTATTTTAAATAAATATTTTTAATGTAATAAAAAATAGGTAGATTATAAATTCTACCTATTTTAAGATTCATGTTCATATAGTGCGGCTATTTGACCTTCACCAACAGCCTTAGCTAGTTGATAAGGTTTTCCTGTTATATCACCTGAGGCAAATAAACCTTTAATATTAGTCTCCATGTTTTTGTTAACCTTAACATGAGGACCATCTAGTTCAAGTCCTGGAACAAGAGAGGATAGGGGATAACTATCCTTTATTATGAAGTATCCATCACATTCTATAGAAGAGTCTTTTAAATTCAGCTTATCAGCTTTCATATTTCCTTCAAAGCTTTTAGGAACTCCAGTAATAATTTCTATGTTATCATTAAATGATTTATCCTTGACATTAGTCATAGGAACGAAGTAGACTTTCTCACAAAGTGTAGAAAGAAAATTAGCATCTGTTACCGCCTCATCATTATACCCTACAACACAAACAGTTTTGTTCCTATATAAAGGAGCATCACATGTAGCACAGTAGCTAACTCCAAGACCAAGAAATTTATCTTCATTTTCAATGGTTTTCTTAAAGTTAACTCCTGTTGCCAGAATTACTTTCTTCGCCTGAATCATCTCATCCTGTGCTTGGATAGTAAAGGATTCACCCATAGCATAAATAGTTAAAACTGATTTGTCAGAAATAACAACATCTGTTTTACTAAGATGATTATTTAAGGCCTCCATAAAATTAACACCTGTAATTCCAGGTAGTGCAGGATAATTATCTATAATAGGAGACAGTAGTACCTTTTTACTATCTCCGCCAAAAATAATTGCCTTCTTACCCCTTGCGTAGGAGTTAATTGCAGCTGATATACCAGCTGGACCTTTGCCTATAATTGCTACATCATACATTAAAGGTTAAGTGCTCCCTTAATTGCATCTTCGATTTGTTCCTTTGGTTGGAATCCTACAATCTTACTAACTAGTTTTCCATCATTAAAAAGAACAAGTGTTGGAATACTAGTAATTCCTAGTTGTGATGCTGATTGTGGGTTCTCGTCGATATTAACCTTTACAATTTCTACTTGACCATTAAGGCTTTTTGCTACTTCTTCAATAACTGGTGATAACATTTTACAAGGCATACACCATTCTGCCCAGAAATCTACTAAAACAGGTTTACCTGCATTTACTACCTCTTCGTTGAAGCTTACATCATTAACATTTGCTACCATAATTTACTCCTCCTCGTATACCCTCTATGGGTATATTATATTAATATTATATTAGAAATATAAGGATAAGTGAATCCTTATTGAAAAAATTTTTTAATAGAGTTAAAATTAATATATTGCTTGAAACTAAATATTAATTAATATATATTATCCATTAATATTGTAAAATATTATACCATAATATGCAAATAAAAATTTTTCTTTCTTACTTATATTTTATCGTAAAGTTTCAAAATATATTCAAAGATGTTATGTTAAATAAAATTAAAGGGGATATTTGTTATGAATTTTAAAGAGTATGATAAAGGTCTTTATATAGAAAATGTTCAAGATTTTAATATTAAACACATATTTGATTGTGGGCAGTGTTTTAGATGGAATGAAGAGGAGGATGGAAGCTATATCGGAGTTATACATTCAAAGGTTTTGAGACTGTATGAAGTAGATGGAAAGGTATATATAGAAGGCGCAGATTCAGAGGATATTGGTCTTTTAGAGGAATACTTCGATTTAAAAAAGGATTATTCAAAAATTAAAGATATAGTAAGTGAAAATGATGATGTATTAAAAGAGGCTATTAAGTGTGGAGAAGGAATTAGAATACTTAAGCAAGAGCCATTTGAAACTGTAATTTCCTTTATAATATCTGCTAGAAACTCAATTCCAAACATTAAAAGAACAGTAGAAAAGCTAAGTAGAAACTTTGGAGATAAACTTGAGTTTAATGGAAAGGTGTATTATTCATTTCCAACACCAAAGCAGCTAAGTGAGGCTACAGATGAGCAGCTTAGAGAATGTGGATGTTCATTTAGAGCACCATACGTACTTCAAACAACTAAGGATGTATTAGAAGGGAAAATTGATTTATATGCTCTTCGTGAGCTTAGTACTGATGAGGCTATGGAAAAGTTAACTGCTCTTAAGGGAGTTGGAATAAAGGTAGCAGACTGTATAATGCTATTTTCCCTAGGAAAAACAGATGCCTTTCCTGTAGATGTATGGATACAAAGAATAATGGAGCATTTCTACGTAACAGAAAAAACATCTCTAAAGAAAATGAGAGAGTATGCAAGGGAAAAGTTTAAAGAAAATGCAGGAATAGCTCAACAATATCTTTTCTATTATGCAAGAGACTTTAAGGGAAGAGAAGGATTTGGAAAGGATAAGTAAAGAAGGCTGCATGCTTCAAAGCTACTTAGGGATTTTTCAGAATATAAGTTTATTATAAATTGAGCTAACTTATTATAGTTAGCTCTTATTTTATGGTTAGAAAGTTATTTTTAGGCAATAATACTATTAGAATTGCTAAGGAGGGTTAAAATGACAAAAGCAAAGAGTATATTGCCGATAAAAGGATGTATTGCACCACAGCTTTTTAATATAGAGGGAGAAAGTCTTATATTTTTTGAGAAGGTTAATCCAGAAGAAGGAAGGTTTTTTACTATTAATGATAATGGTTTTAAGCTTCTACATAATGTATATGAGTCCCATGGAATGATTGAAGGGGGAGAACTCTACTCTGTAAAGATAGGAGTAAATACAGAAATCAAAAGGATTTCAAAAAATCCTATACATATACAAATTAATGGAACATACTTTGATTTTAAAGTAGATGAAGATGATAATATTGTTTGTCTTGGCCATGATGGTGAAAATAGCATTATAAAAATATTTTCAAGTACAGGGGAAGAGATAAAAAATATCTCTTTAACATCACTATTTTTCGCAAGTTCAATCAAAGTAATTGGAGAATATATCTGGGCCGCTGGATTTACAGCTAATAATGAGTTTAAGTTGGTTAAAATTAACTACATAGGAGCTTTGTTAGAAGAGTTTATTATAGATTCTGATGCTGATGAAAGGCTTATATCTAAGATTCAAATTGATGAAGAAAGAATTTATTTAAACATAAATGGTGAAAACGATAGCATATATATTCTAAAAAGAACAGGTGAAAAGATAAGGGAACTATACCCAAAGCATCTTAATATGAAAGAGATAGTTGATTTTGTAGTAAAGAATGATGAAGTATATATTCTAAGTAATAAGTCTATACATATATTTGATATTAAGCAGATGGTTGAGTGTAGGGATAAGCTTGTAGCTGTTCCTATAGTGAAAGAAAATGTCAAGATTCCATATGCATACTTTATGATTATAGAAATTCTTAAGGAAAATTTTTTAATTAGTATTATTTCGTCAATAATTATATATACATTTATATATAGTTTAGGATATATAGATTTATCCTTGATCCAAAGTGTATTTTTCATTTGGACATTGTCTGGGGCATTTGCATTATCTATTGGAATTTTTAGGCTGAGAAGTAAGTCTACTCGTATTATGTATCTTCTGCATATACAGCAAAAAAATATATCAATAGGAATAGAGCGTAGCTTATTCCTATACACTATTGTGATGTCTATATTTTCTTTGCTATTTGTATATGATTTACGTATAATAAATGGTATACTGTACGCTATAATGCTTGTTTTGACACTTATGATAGATAAAGTATTTGAAGGAGATATGGACCATAAAAGAGAAGATATAGTTGTAGAACTTTTAAGTGGTGATAAAAAGCTTCATAGTAATCTAAGAAATCTAATTAACCACTCAGAAAAACAAGAAAAAATATTACTTAATATTAAAGTTGAAAAGGATTTTAACAAAAAATATCTTTCAAAATGGAATGATTCAAGATCTTTTATTTTAGGAAGAGATATAAATTATATTTTCTTAGATAAAACTTTTGTAGGTGTAATTGATCTTTCAAAAAGAGACATCAAGTACTCTAAGATTTCCATACTAGCAGACCTTATAACTTATATAGGAGAAAGAGGTACAGTAAAAGAAGTTAATGCTATGTGGGTAGACTGAGGTGAAAAAAATGGAAGATAATAAGGATAAGTACTATATTGTTAGTTCTAATGTATTACCTGAGGTTTTTATAAAGGTAATGGAAGTAAAGAAGATTCTAGGCGAAGGCACATGTGATAAGATAAACGATGCAGTAAAGATGGTTGGAATAAGCCGAAGTACATACTACAAGTACAAGGATAGTATTTTTGATCTTTATGATGAAAGGCGAGATAACATCATAACAGTAATGCTAATGCTTGAGCATGTTAAGGGTACATTGTCAAGAATTTTAGACCTTATTGCAAAGCATAATGCAAATGTCTTGACTATTAATCAGAACATACCTCAAAACAATATAGCAATGGTTTCCTTATCAATAGAAGTTTCTAATCTAGACGAAAGTATAGAGGAATTGTTTGATTCTATTCAAAGTCAGTTAGGAGTTAAAAGTCTAAGGGTTTTATCAAAGTTTTAATTTAAAAATTCAAGAAATTAATAAAAATATTGAGAAACTATTAGAAAAGTTAAAATATTTTTAGTTAATTGAGTAAATATGCTTTGAATAAGTAATTTTTGGTTAAAAATAGGCTTGAAAAAACCCCTAGTTTTATTTATATTATAAATATATTAGCACTCAACTTAATAGAGTGCTAATAATAAAAGTGAGAAGATAAATAAATTACATATAACTTTAAGGAGGGATTATTAATGACACTAAGACCATTAGGAGACAGAGTTGTTATTAAGAAAGTAGAAGCAGAAGAAACTACAAAGAGTGGAATTGTGCTACCAGGAGCAGCGAAGGAAAAGCCACAAATAGCTGAGGTTATAGCTGTTGGACCAGGAGGATTCCAAAATGGCGTAGAAGTTAAAATGGAACTTAAAGTAGGAGATAAGGTAATTTTCTCAAAATACTCAGGAAATGAAGTTAAGGTTGATGGAATTGAATATACAATACTAAAGCAAGAAGATGTTCTAGCAATAGTAGAATAATTTTTACTTAAAGAAAGGGGAGAATTTTTTTATGGCAAAACAATTAATTTTTGGTGAAGACGCAAGACGTTCAATGCAAAAAGGTGTTGATAAATTAGCTAATACAGTAAAGGTGACACTTGGACCTAAGGGAAGAAATGTTGTACTTGATAAGAAGTTTGGTTCACCACTTATAACAAATGATGGTGTAACAATCGCTAGAGAAATTGAACTAGAAGATCCATATGAAAACATGGGAGCTCAACTAGTTAAGGAAGTTTCAACTAAGACTAATGATGTAGCTGGAGACGGAACTACAACAGCTACACTACTTGCTCAAGCAATTATAAGAGAAGGTCTTAAGAACGTTACAGCAGGGGCTAATCCTATGCTAATCAGACAAGGTATTAAACTTGCTGTTGAAACTGCTGTTGATCAAATAAAGGAACTTTCAAAGCCAGTAAGTGGTAAGGAAGATATAGCTAGAGTTGCTGCTGTATCAGCTGCAGACGAAGAAATAGGAACTCTTATTTCAGACGCTATGGAAAAGGTAGGAAATGAAGGAGTTATAACTGTTGAAGAATCAAGATCAATGGGAACTGAACTTGAAGTAGTTGAAGGTATGCAATTTGACAGAGGATACCTAAGTGCATACATGGTAACTGATACAGATAAAATGGAAGCTGACATTGATGATGCATATATACTTATTACAGATAAGAAGATATCAAACATTCAAGAAATACTTCCAGTTCTTGAGCAAATTGTACAACAAGGAAAGAAGCTAGTTATAATTGCTGAAGACGTTGAAGGTGAAGCACTGGCTACTCTAGTTGTTAATAAGCTAAGAGGAACATTCACTTGTGTTGCTGTTAAGGCACCAGGATTTGGAGATAGAAGAAAAGAAATGCTTCAAGATATAGCTATCCTAACAGGTGGAGAAGTTATTTCAGAAGAACTTGGACGTGATCTTAAGGAAGCTGACCTTTCAATGCTTGGAAGAGCTGATAGCGTTAAGATTTCTAAGGAAAACACTACTATTGTAAATGGTAGAGGAGATAAGGAAGCTATTAAGAGCAGAGTTTCACAAATAAAGAGCCAAATCGAAGAAACTACATCAGAATTCGATAAGGAAAAACTACAAGAAAGACTTGCAAAGCTTTCAGGTGGAGTTGCTGTAGTTAAGGTTGGAGCAGCTAGTGAAACAGAACTTAAGGAAAGAAAGCTTAGAATAGAAGATGCTCTAGCAGCTACTAAGGCAGCTGTTGAAGAAGGTATAGTTCCAGGTGGTGGAACAGCTTATATCAACGCTTTATCAGCTATAGAAAAGATTGAAGCTGAGGGAGATATTAAGGTTGGTGTATCAATTATAAAGAGAGCACTAGAAGAGCCAGTAAGACAAATTGCTGAAAATGCAGGTGTTGATGGTGCAGTTATAGTTGAGAAAGTAAGAAATAGCGAAGCTGGAATCGGTTTCGATGCATACAAGGAAGAATATGTTGATATGGTGAAAGCAGGTATTGTTGATCCAACTAAGGTTACAAGATCAGCACTTCAAAATGCTGCATCAGTAGCATCAACATTCCTTACAACTGAAGCTGCTGTAGCAGATATTCCAGAAAAGAAGGATGCTGCTATGCCAGGAATGCCAGGTGGAATGCCAGATATGTACTAAAATAAACTTAATGAATAAAGAGTCCAAATTGGACTCTTTATTTTTATATATTCATATATATAAGTTTATTTATAGTTAAATTTTGATCTATTAAAATAGCATTAATTGCTTGTTTAACGCTTGGCTCTGGAAGAATAAATCGGAGGTTTTTAAGAAGTATAACAAATTGAAATTCCTTTTCTATACTAAGTTTAATAAGATTTGATGTATCAGAAGTAATAGTCTTTTCCTCTAAAACCTTTTCATGCAAATCTTCTCCAGTAGCGAGTTTAAATATTTCCTTTAATATTTTAAGGTGTGAGTCTTTATCTATTATTATGGATTTCACTATATCCTGATGAGACTTTTTATTGCAACTTTTATGGATTATCTTATATCTAGTTATATCCATTTTAACTTCAATGATGCATTCCTTTAGTGTATTTATTATCCTTGAGTATTCTGTACCTGATGAGTTAGCGCAGCTCATATTGTACTCTTTCCAGGTATAGCAGCAAGCACAAGGCCAGGAGTGAACTGCGTACCATTAAATGATAAAAGTGTTTGAATATATCCTAAAACGTCAGATGGCGCATTGCCAACTATTTTTTGGAATGCCATAAGTTCCATTACTCCATCATCATTAATATCTACTGGGAACAAATATCCAAGTGGTAATACATTACCTTTAACAGGATTTATTAGCTTTCCATTAGCAAGATAGAATTTAGAAAGATACTCAGGTCCTTTAAATCCTATATTTAATACATATTCTTTTTTAGTATTTGTGCCTGTAACTTGTACTTCGTAATAATCTTTAAAGATTACACTATAAATAGAGTCTTGGTTAAACTGCATAAAGTTAAAAAGGCTTTTTGGATTATTGTCTATCATTGAGAATAAGTAATAAAAGTAGTTTCCACCAGGTACATTTTCAGCAATAGATATAAATATATCCTTTGCACCATCTCCAGTAAAGTCAGAAAGAACCATTCTTGGATTAGTTCCTGCATTGAATTTAAATCTAAGATAAGTAGTTTTCTTAGTTTTCCCATCTATTACGCCAAGGGTTATATTGTCAAAGAAGTCAGGTCCAAGGGAGCTAGAAGGTTGAGTACCTAAAAGATAAACCTCATCAGGTGTACCGTCACCAGTTACATCTCCTGTTTGCATATCAATAATATAATAATTTACCTGAGGATTCTGATTAAGCTCAGGATCAAAATAAGTTTCCATAGAATTCTCCTTATAAAATAATGACTACATTACTATAATATGAAGTTAAATAATATAGGTTAATAAATTTAAAAAAATAAAAAACTGCTGACAATTTACATTGCCAGCAGCTAGAAAGCTAACTATTTAATTTATTAATAAAAGCTTGAGTTAAATTTCCATTAAGCTTAACTCCAAATGCTTCAAATTCCCTTTGAAGTGCTGTAAGAGTATAGATTATATGTTGAGCTTTTGCGTTTTCACCCATATGACCTATTCTTATTACTTTTCCCTCTAAATAAGCTACAGAGCCACCTATCAGAAGGTTATAGTTCTTAGCAAGGTTATCACGAAGAGTCTTGTCATGAATTTTGCTATCTAGTTCAATAGCTGTTACTGTGTTTGAGAATCCACTTTCAAGATATAACTTAACTCCTACTTCCTTTAAAGCATCCCTTACGGCAGATGCTATCTTTTCATGTCTTATAAGTATATCTTCCTCTTCAAGAATATTATCAATAGCGGCTCTTAGGCCATAAATATCGCTTATAGGCATAGTATACGGGAACCAAGCATTCTCCTTGTAGTTCTTCCACATAAGAAGGTTACAATAAAATCCTGCTATAGGTGTTTTTCTGCTTTCCATAGAAGAGAATGCATCGTCGCTTATAGATAAAAGCGTAAGTCCAGCAGGTGCTGATATAGCTTTTTGGCTTCCACCTATAGCAATATCTATTTTCCATTCATCTACCTTTAATTCTTCTCCACCCATTGCAGCTACAGAGTCTACAACAGTTATTATTCCGTATTCCTTAAGAAGTGGACATATAGTAGATGCATCATTTAAAACACCAGATGGGGTATCGCAGTGTACAAGAGTTGCGTATTTAAAATTAGAATCCTTTTCAAGAAAGGCTTTTAATTTATCTACATCAAAAGCTTTTTTCTCATCTGACTTTAAAACCACAGCTTCTCCGCCATACATTTCAGCAAAGTCCTTAAATCCTCCGCCGTATACACCGTTATCAAGCACTAGTACTCTATCTCCCTTTTCCGTAAGAGATGCACATGCAGCTTCAAGTCCTAGTATTCCTTCACCGCTTAGAACTGCTACAAGATTTTTTGTCTTTAAGAATTTCGCTATTCTGTAGCATGTTTCTATATAAAAGTTTTTAAAGTTTATGTCGATATCTGGGTTAGTACATTCGATTGATCTTGCCATTCTAACATTTTCACGAACCTGAGTTGGACCAGGTGTCATAATTAAAGGTACTCTCATATTAATAACCTCCTAAGCACCGTACATGTTACTAAAGTACTTATATCTTTTAAGAATTGATGCAAGTGGTAAACCAAGAACAAATCCTATAACTATTTGAGTTATATTTCCTGGAATGTTTGCAAGTGGAGCAACAAAGCTACCTAACATAAATATTTCCCCAATATAGTAGCCTGCAATCATAACTAGGCCACCTAAGATTATTCCAAGTGAGTTAAATAAAACAGATTTTCCTTGTTTACCTGCTGTGTAAGCAAGTGTGCCTGCGATATAAGCCATTAGACCCTTTGATATAAAAGTAATAAGTGCGTAAGAAGCCCATCCACTTACTACATCAAATAGTGCCATACCAAATGCAGCTGCTATAAAACCTCTTCTAGGTCCAAATACAATAGCTGCAACAAAAACCATAACGTTACCCATGTGAATAAGTCCACCGCCTGAAGCGAAAGGTAGAGTAAATTGTACGAAGAAAGTAAATACAAAAACAAGTGCAATAAGTAATGAGCATGTTACCATTTCAAAGATTTTTGATCTTTTAATAGTAGAGTTTTGATTTTGTTCAAATAATTTTTCCTGTGCCATAATTATCCCCCTTATAAATAAAAAATAATGTACCCATACATTTATATTAAGTTTTTCGATACAGTTATTATATATAATAAATTTTTATAGTCAATAAAAATTTATATATAAAATGAGGTTTAATATTTAGATAATAGGAGAAAATAAATATCCAAGGGACAATTTAATTAATGTAGACAATTTATGAACTTTACCCTTGCATGTTTTCAATATAAGTGGCATACTAAACAAGTGTGTAAAATTTAGAAATATAACGGTAACCCATATTAAGAAAGGATTTAGAATGGAAAATACGAATTTTAATGAACTAGGATTAAGTGAAGAAATAATTAAGGCGATTGAGGCCATGAATTATACAGTACCATCAAAGATACAAGAAAAGGCGATTCCGGTTATAATGGATGGATATGACATAATAGGAAGAGCACAAACAGGAACAGGAAAAACCCTTGCCTTTGCTGCACCGATTTTAAGCGGTATAGAAAGAGATAAAGGAAAGATTAAAGCATTAGTATTAGCGCCTACTAGAGAACTTGCACTTCAAGTAAATGAAGAAGTCAAAAAAATATCATCATTTTCTAAGATAAAGTCATTCCCAGTTTATGGTGGAGATTCAATAGATAAGCAAATAAGAGAAATTAAAAGAGGAGTAGACTTTGTAGTTGGAACTCCAGGTAGAGTACTTGACCTTATGAGAAGAAAGGTTATAAACCTTGAAAATCTTCAGTATCTAGTACTAGACGAAGCTGATGAAATGCTAAACATGGGCTTTATTGATGATATAGAAGAAGTTATGGTATCAGCGAGTCCAGAAAGACAAACACTTCTTTTCTCAGCTACTATGCCAAACGCTATTAGAGAACTTTCAAAGAAATACATGAAGGCTGACTCTGTAAGTGTTCAAGTTGAATCAAAGAGTAAGACAGCTACAACAGTTAAGCAATACTACTATGAAGTAAGACGTGACCTTAAGTTTGAAGCTTTATGTAGAGTTCTAGATGCTACAGAAATGCAATCAGCAATTATTTTCTGTAAAACTAAAAAGGGTGTTGATGAACTTGTAGAATCAATGCAACAAAGAGACTATAGTGTTGAAGGTATGCATGGTGATATGACTCAAGCTCATAGAACTAATACACTTAGAAAGTTTAAAGAAGGAAGCCTTAAGATACTAGTTGCTACTGACGTTGCTGCTAGAGGAATCGACGTTGAGAACCTATCACATGTTGTTAACTATGATTTACCTCAAGATACTGAAAGCTACATCCATAGAATAGGTAGAACAGGAAGAGCTGGTAACGAAGGTGTTGCACTAAGCATAATTAACTCAAGAGAATTTAGAAGAATTAGAGATATCGAAAGAGAAACTAAGGGTAAAATAGAAAAGGCTATAGTACCAACAGTTGAACAAATTTTTGCTACTAAGAGCAAAACAATGTTAGAAACTGTGAAGACTCAACTAGCTACTGAAGAATACAAGAGATTTATTCCTATAATAGAATCACTAAGTGAAGAAACATCTCCTATAGAAATAGCTGCTGCTCTTATGAATAGCATATACCAAAGAGAAGTTTCATTTAACTATGCAGAAGACTTTAAAGAAGAGTCAAGGGACAGACGTCGTGACGACAGAGGAAGAGACAGTAGAGATAGTAGAGATAGTAGAGACAGAGGTAGTAGAGAATACTCAAGAGGTAGAGGAAGAGATAGAGATAAGGGATTTGTTAGATTATTCGTTTCAGTTGGAAAGAAGGATAATGTTAACGCATCTGCACTATTAAGATTCTTTGCTGATAGAGCTAATATTACTAAGAGAGACATTGGAGCTATAGACATATTTGAGAAGTTTACTTTCATTAATACTAGTGAGAATGCTAAGGATAAGATATTAAATACTTGTCAAGGAAAGAAACTTGATTCAAGAACAGTTAGAATCGAGGTTGCTAACTCAAAGTAACATTTAAATATAGTCCTATATAGTACAAAAAGAGGCGACTTTAAGTTTTGTGGTTATTGAGACTGCTATTAAGCTTAATTTGTGGTCTCTTTTTTATTGTTAAAATTTTGTAAGGTATTAATTAGTAAAATAATATATAATAATTTAGAAATACCTGTATTAATTTGGAGATAATTAGATAATTTTGTACTAGCGAGGGAATTTTTATATGAAAAAAAGAAGTATTATAATAACACTTTTTATAGGAGTTTTGATTTTTGGTGGAATTAAGTTCTTTAAAGATTTAGATTACTCCATATTTAGGTTCACTGTATCAAAGGAAGTTAGGCTAAAATATGTAAATGTTGTTGATGAAGTGAGTAGAGGAAAAGTTCAAGTGAATTGGAGAGAGGTTGCATCTGTGGATGCTACATTTAACTATGGACATATAGAAACTGCTACGGAAAATAATATTAAAAGAGTAGCTGAAAGATTTATCACAAAAACTGATAAGGGGTATACCCTAAGAAGTATAGATTCTGTTGTTGAGAGTTTTGGCGGTAAAGGTGAAGATATTGAAAAGGCAAAAAGATATTTAAAAGTAATAAACAAATCAAGAAAAATGGATGAGGGGCATAAAAAAGATTTTTTTGATTCTATAAAATCTGATGCTATAAAGGTAAGTAAAAAAACAGGTATTATGCCATCTGTTATTATGGGACAAGCTGCACTGGAATCTAATTGGGGAAGATCCCAGCTCTCAAAGGATTATAAGAACTTGTTTGGAATAAAAGCAGATTCATCATGGAAGGGTAAGAAGATAAATTTCAGTACATCGGAATACTATAATACAAAAATAAGAGATGATTTTAGAGTGTATAGTAGTTTAAGTGAATCAGTAGAGGATTTTGGGAAGTTTATTGAAAACAACCCAAGGTACAAAAGGGCAGGAGTTTTTAAGGCTAAAACATATAATGAGCAGATTAAAGCTATTGAAAAAGCAGGATATAGCACAATATCTAATGAAAAAGGTGAAAAGGTATATGCCCAGTATGTGCTAGATATTATAATTTCTAATGATCTTCAGCTACTAGACTGGGAGATAAGTAAGTAGCTTTAAAGTATTATGTATTTTTATTTTTATTGTGATCTGCCTTTGAATCTAATACATAGCCTACAAATATAACAGACCCGGACACCATAATTACTGTAGCTATATCATTTATAGTAATAGTTTCTGCTGATAAAAATGTTAATATTGAATATATAAGTCCTAAAAATATAGTTAGATATACAAAACGTAATTTCATTAATATACCTCCTAAAAATTCATAAAATTTAATAATTAAGCTACTTCGAAAAGTCGTGATTATAATGTATAAAATAGCAAAATTTTTCTAGATTATAACATTGATTTTTGTAAAATGCTGTGTTAATATTTATTTGATAGCTTTAATCTAGTACTGAGATACTAGGAAGGACAGCTATATTATACCACAGTTAATGGGTAGTATACTATGCCTTCCATTTATGGAGGCATTTTTTATACCTTTAATCTAGTCCCGTGAGGCTAAAAAGGAGGAGTTAGGTAAATGTTAAAAGGTAAACATCTTATAGATCCAATGGATTTTTCACTTATAGAGCTTGAAGAAATCTTCGAGCTATCAGATCGAATTGTTTCAAACCCAGAAAATTTCTTAGATGTGTGCAAGGGAAAACTACTAGCAACACTATTTTACGAGCCAAGTACAAGAACAAGATTCAGCTTCGAGGCTGCAATGCTTAGACTTGGTGGTCAAATTATAGGTTTTTCAGAACCAAACTCATCATCAGCTTCAAAGGGAGAAAGTATATCAGACACTATAAGAACAGTAGCTTGTTATGCGGACATTGCGGTAATGAGACACCCTAAAGAAGGTGCTCCAAGAGTTGCTGCGATGAATTCAGATATACCTGTTATAAATGCTGGAGATGGAGGTCATCAACATCCAACACAAACCCTTACAGACTTAATAACTATAAGAGCTGCAAAGGGAAAGCTTACAGGGCTTAAAATTGGACTTTGTGGAGACCTTATGTTTGGAAGAACTGTACACTCTCTTATCAAAGCCTTATCAAGATATGAAGGAAATGAATTTATACTTATATCACCGAAAGAGCTACAAGTTCCAAGTTACATTAAAAGTGAAGTTCTAGAGAAGAATAATATTAAGTACAAAGAAGTTGAAAGACTTGAAGAAGTTATGGAGGAAATTGATATTCTTTACATGACAAGAGTACAAAAAGAAAGATTCTTCAATGAAGAAGATTATATAAGACTTAAGGATAGCTATATACTAGACAAAACAAAAATGGATATGGCGAGTCAAGATCTTATAGTAATGCATCCTCTGCCAAGAGTTAATGAAATTGCAGTTGAAGTAGACAAAGATCCAAGAGCTTGGTACTTTAAACAAGCGAAGTATGGAATGTTTGCTAGAATGGCATTAATCTGCAAACTATTGGGGGTAGATGAATAATGGTAACTATTAATAGGATAAAAAAAGGAATAGTAATAGACCATATAAGAGCAGGTTTTGGAATAAGGATTTTTAATTATCTAGGACTTGATAATGCAGATTTTACTGTAGCATTAATTATGAATGCGGAAAGTAGTAAAAATGGAAAGAAGGACATTATCAAAATAGAAAATGTTATTGACCTTGACTTAACAATGCTAGGTCTTATGGATCCAAATCTTACTGTAAATATAATAGAAGATGAGATGATTAAAGATAAGATTAATCTGAAGCTTCCAGAAAAAGTTGAAAATATTATAAAATGTAAGAATCCTAGATGTGTAACATCAGTTGAAAGAGAAATTAATCATGTTTTCACGCTAGTAAATGATAAAAAAGCAGAATATAAGTGTATATACTGTGACGAAATTTACACTGTTTCGGAGGTATAAGGTAAATGGAACTTCTAATTAAAAACACAAGAATTGTAGACTCGAATAACGATTTTAAAGGTGATTTATATATAAAAAATGGGATTATTGAAACAATGGGAAATAACTTAGAGGCAGACTGTGAAACTATTGATGGAGAAGGTTTGGTACTTCTTCCTTCATTTACAGATCTTCATTGTCACTTTAGATTTCCAGGTTTAACTCATAAAGAGGATATGTTATCAGGAAGTCTTGCAGCAGTTAGAGGTGGATATACAGCTGTAAACTTAATGGGAAATACAAACCCAATATGTAGTACAAATGAAGTACTTAAAACAGTTCTAGATGAAGCTGAAAAAATAGGTCTTCTAAATGTACATCAAGTAGTATCAATTACTAAAAACTTTGATGGTGAGACACTAGACCATCTAGATGAAATAAAATATCCAATAAGATTTATATCAGATGACGGTAAGGGAATCGACAAAAGCAGAGTAATGCTTAATGCCATGATGAAGGCAAAATCAATGGGTCTTATTATAATGAGCCATGTTGAACATACAGAAATAGTAAAAGAAGATACAAGACTTTCAGAAAATATAATGACTGGAAGAGATGTAGCACTAGCTAGACATACAGGGTGTCACCTTCATGTGTGCCATGTAAGTACTAAGGAAGCTATGGAAGAGATAATTAGAGCAAAGGATAGAGGGGATATGGTAACCTGTGAAGTTGCACCTCACCATATTGCACTAACTAGTGATGAAGTAGAGTATAGAGTTAACCCTCCTATAAGAGGTAAAGAGGACGTTAACTTTTTAATAGATGCGATTAAAAATGGATATGTGGATGCTATAGCTACTGACCATGCACCTCATACATTTGAGGATAAGGAAAGTGGAGCTCCAGGATTATCTGGAATAGAAACATCCTTTTCAGTATGCTACACATCTCTTGTAAGTGAAGGACATATAAGCCTTAGTAAACTTACAGAAATAATGGCTAAAAACCCAGCAAAAATGATGGGATTAAATTCAGGTGAAATAAAACTTGGAATGAATGCAGATCTAGTACTAGTTGATTTAAATAAAGAAGTAACAATAGATTCAAGTGAATTTAAATCAAAGGGAAAGAATACTCCATTTGATGGAAAGAAATACAAAGGCGAAGTTGCAGTAACTATCAAGGATGGAAAAGTGGTATACAGAAGGGAGAAATAAAATGATTATAGATAGATTATTTGAAGACGTAGAAAAAGAAGGACACGTATGTTTAGGACTTGATACAGATATTTCATATATCCCAGGGGACTTTTTAAAGAAATATGACAACTTAGAAGATGCGATATTTGAATTTAATAGAGAAATTATAGATGCTACACTAGATGCGGTATCATGTTACAAGGTTCAAATAGCCTACTATGAAGCCTATGGAATACCTGGAATGGTAGCTTACAAGAAGACTATGCAGTATATAAGAAATAAGGGCAAGATTGTTATAGCGGATATAAAAAGAGGAGATATTTCAAACACTGCAAAGATGTATGCTAAGGCACACTTTGAAGGGGATTTTGAAAGTGATTTTATAACACTTAGCCCATACATGGGACTAGACAGTATAGACCCATATCTTGACTATGTAAAGAACAAGGAAAAGGGACTATTCCTACTTGTTAGAACATCAAATGAAGGTGCTAAGGATATTCAGTATATAACTGATGAAAATGGGGAAAAGATATACGAGGTAGTTGGAGATAAATTAAATAAACTAGGTGAAGAGTACCTAGGAAAGTGTGGATATAGTTCAATAGGTGGAGTTGTTGGATGTACCCACAGAGATGAGTCAGTAAAGCTTAGAAAGGTGCTCGACAAGATGTTCTTCCTAATACCAGGATATGGAGCGCAAGGTGGAACGGCTGAGGATGTTGCACTAAGTCTTAAGGATGGTAATGGAGGAGTTGTAAACTCATCAAGAGGAATACTACTTGCCTATAAGAAAAAGGAAAACGGCGAAAAGAACTTCGCAGAATGTGCAAGAGAAGAAGCTATAAGAATGAGGGAGGATATTAGAAATGCCATTAAGCTACACTAAGTCAAAAGTATACAGTAATGAACATGTAGTAGATAATGTCTACCTAATGGAAGTAGAAATCGATGCTAAGGTAAAGGCTGGACAGTTTTACATGCTTAGAGGATGGGGATGTGAGCCAATACTACCTAGACCTATAAGTATACATGATTACAAAGATGGAAAGATATCATTCTTATATATAGTTTGTGGAGTTGGAACAGAGCACCTTAAGAATCTTAAGAAAGATGACAGAATAGAGCTTCTAGGACCACTAGGAAATGGATTCCCACTAGATAAGTTAACAGGGAATGTAGCAGTTGTTGCAGGGGGAATCGGGACTGCCCCTATGCTTCATACAATGAAGGAAATGGATGCTAAGAAAATAGATTTATATTGTGGGTTTAGAGATAAAAGTTACGGAATAGACAAGATGAAAGAGTATGCAGATGAAGTATTTATAGCAACTGAATCAGGAGATGAAGGCCACAAGGGGTATGTAATAGACCTACTAGATCCTAAAAAGTACGATGTAGTAATTACATGTGGACCTGAAATAATGATGAAAAAGGTAGCGGATATGTGTAATGAAGCAGATGTTGAATGCTATGTTTCAATGGAAAGTCATATGGCATGTGGAGTTGGTGCTTGTCTTGTATGTACATGTAAAACAAAAAACGGAAACAAAAGAGCATGTAAAGAGGGGCCAGTATTTTCAAGTAGGGATGTGATTTTTGGTGAGTAGTAAGGTTGTAATTAACGGAATAGATTTTAAAAACCCTGTAATAACAGCTTCAGGGACATTTGGATTCGGTCAAGAGTATAACGAAATATATGATGTATCAAGCTTAGGCGGTATATCATCTAAGGGACTTACTATAAATCCAAAAGAGGGAAATGATGGGCCAAGAGTAGTAGAAACAAGAGCAGGGATGATGAATAGTGTAGGACTTCAAAACCCAGGAATAGATGTTTTTATAAGTAATGAACTTCCTGGAATGAAGAAGCTAAACACTAGAATACTTGCAAATCTTGGAGGAGCTACAATTGAGGACTACATAAATGGTACATTAAAGCTTAATGATACTGATGTAGACATAATAGAGCTTAATATATCATGCCCAAATGTTAAGTGTGGGGGAATGGCACTTGGTATAAAGGCGGAAACAGCAGCGGATGTTGTAAGAAAAGTTAAGGAAGTAAGCAAGAAGCCATTAATGGTTAAGCTTTCTCCTAATGCAGAAAGTATAGTGAAGGTTGCAGTAGCATGCGAAGAAGCTGGAGCAGACTCACTTTCACTTGTAAATACATTTAAGGGAATGGCGATTGATATAAGAAGGAAAGCACCTGTATTTAAAAATGTAGTTGCAGGACTTTCAGGACCAGCTATTAAGCCAATAGCACTAAGTATGGTATATGAAGTAGCAGGTGCTGTAAACATTCCTGTAATAGGAATGGGTGGAATAACAACTTGGGAAGATGCTATAGAATTTATAATGGCAGGTTCAACTGCAATTCAAGTAGGAACTGCAAACTTTATAAAGCCAGATGCAGCCCTTGATATAGTAAATGGAATAGAAGAATACATGAATAAAGAAGGTATAAAAAGTTTAGAAGAAATTAGAGGAATTGCTAGGAGGTAACAAATATGAGTACAATAGAAATACTAAAGGAAGTTGAAGCACTACTAGAAGGACATTTTTTACTATCATCAGGAAGACACAGTGATAAGTACTGCCAATGCGCAAAGCTACTTATGTACCCAGATAAAGCTGCAAAGGTACTATCAACAGTAGTAGACCAACTTAAGGACATAGATGTAGATGTTGTTGTAGGACCAGCTATGGGTGGAGTTGTTGTATCATACGAAATGGGAAGACAACTAGGAAAAAGAACTATTTTCACTGAAAGAGAAAATGGTGTTATGACTCTTAGAAGAGGATTTGAAATAGCTAAGGGTGAAAAGGTTATAATCACTGAGGACGTTGTAACAACAGGAAAGTCATTTAACGAAGCTATCGAAGCTGTTACAAAGGCTGGTGGAGAAGTTGTAGCAATTGCTTGTATAGTAGATAGAAGAGCTGAAGGTGTAGAATTCGACCTACCACTATACAGTGCTATAAAGCTTGATGTTAAGTCATATGATGCAGATGATTGTCCACTATGTAAAGAAGGACTACCATACATTAAGCCAGGAAGCAGAAATATAAAGTAATTAAAATATATAAAATTAACCCTTTATAGATATTACTCTATAAAGGGTTAATAACTTTTAACTTATTGAATAGTTAATATTTAGTATGTAAATATACTTTTTATGGGTATACTATACATGAATAAAGTTATATGCTAAATTATATGTTGCAATTTGCCGTATTACGTTATAAAGTTATTTATATAAACATACTAAATCGTATAGTAATTGAAGGGAGACGGACGATGAATAAGGAATTAGTACTTATTGTAGACTTCGGAGGTCAATATAATCAGCTAATAGCTAGAAGAGTTAGAGAAGCTGGTGTTTACTGTGAAATAATACCATACAGTAAGGCTTTTGAAGTTATAGATGAAAGAAAACCAGGTGGGATTATATTTACTGGTGGACCAAACAGTGTTTACAAGGAAGATTCACCATTAATAGACAAGAGAATATTTGAACTTTCTATTCCAGTGCTTGGAATTTGCTACGGAGACCAACTTATGGCACATCAACTAGGGGGGACTGTTGAACCTGCATCATACAGAGAGTATGGTAATACTAAGATTAAGTTTGACACTAAGTCACCTATATTTAAGGGTGTTGCAGAAGAAGCAGAAGTTTTCATGAGTCATACAGACCATATATCTAAGCTTCCTGAAGGATTTAAGGTTATAGCATCTACAGATAGTTGTACAAATGCTGCTATGGCTAACGAAGAAAAGAATTTATACGGAATCCAATTCCACCCAGAAGTTAAGCATTCACAATATGGACAGGACATACTTAAGAACTTCCTATTTGAAATTTGTGACTTAAAAGCTGATTGGTCTATGTCATCATTTGTAGAGGATAAGATTAAGGAAATTAAGGAACTAGTTGGAGATAAGAAGGTTATATGTGGACTTTCAGGTGGAGTAGATTCATCTGTAGCAGCAGTTTTAGTTCATAAGGCAATTGGAAAGAACCTAACTTGTATCTTCGTTGACCACGGTCTACTTAGAAAAAATGAAGGTAAGGAAGTATATGACACTTTCAAAGAAAAGTTTGATATGAACCTTATTATGGTTGACGCTAAGGAAAGATTCTTAACTAAGCTAAAGGGTGTAACAGAACCTGAAGCTAAGAGAAAGATAATCGGTGAAGAATTCATAAGAGTTTTTGAAGCTGAATCAAATAAGCTAGAAGGTATAGATTTCCTAGTTCAAGGAACTATATATCCAGATATAGTTGAAAGTGGAACAGAAACATCTCAAACAATCAAGAGTCACCATAATGTTGGTGGACTTCCAGAAGACATTACATTTAAGCTAATTGAACCTCTAAGAGAACTATTTAAGGATGAGGTTAGAGAAGTTGGTCGTGAAATGTCAATTCCAGAGGAAGTTGTTTCAAGACAACCATTCCCAGGACCAGGACTTGGAATTAGAATACTTGGAGAAGTTAGCGAAGATAAGCTAGAGATCCTTAGAGAAGCAGATGCTATACTTAGAGAAGAAGTTAAAAACGCAGGATTAGATAAGGAAATATGGCAATACTTTGCGGTACTTCCTAACATAAGAAGTGTTGGAGTTATGGGAGACGAAAGAACATACTCACACACTATAGCTCTAAGAGCTGTTGAAAGTGTTGATGGTATGACATCAGAATGGTTCAGAGTTCCATATGATGTACTTCAAAAGATATCATCAAGAATTGTTAATGAAGTTCCAAACATAAACAGAATAGTTTATGATATAACTTCAAAACCACCAGCAACAATCGAGTGGGAATAGTTAATTGAAAAGTCTACAATCCTTATAAAGTAGGGGTTGTAGACTTTTCCCTTTGTCTACAAGTTTTTTACTGTTTTCCTTTAATAATACATAGTTAGAAAGTAAATTCTATTTAGACTTTAGAATATACCCTATTAACTTTTACTGGCAAAAGTTATATAATATTAAACTGGTGGGAAATTTTTATAAATTATTACAAAATTATCCGAAAAGGGTGTTTGATATTACTAAAAATAAAGGTAAAATGTAATTATATAGGGTGGGATGTATAAGTATACTGTATAAAGGGGGATATTATCATAAAAAATTCAGCATATAAAATTCTCATTGTAGATGATAATCATAATAACCTATTTTCTTTGAAAGCTTTAATTGAAGAATATATTGATTCTACAGTAATAGAAGCAGATTCAGCTAAAAATGCTTTAAAGGAACTGTTTAAGCACAAAGTAGATTTAATTATTTTAGATATTCAAATGGAAGAAATAGATGGTTTTGAACTTGCTTCTATTATAAAAAATAGAAAAAAAACAAAGGATATTCCTATAGTTTTTTTAACTGCCTCATATGTAGGTGAAGAGTTTAGAAAAAGGGGATTTGAAATAGGAGCAGTAGATTACCTCACAAAGCCAATTGATGAATATCAATTAATTAATAGAATTAATATATACTTAAAGCTTATTGAAAAAGAGAGAAATATGAATATTGAACTAGAAAAGAGAGTAAATGAGCAGTTTAATGAGTTAATTAAAGCAAAGGAAAAAGCAGAGGCTGCAAGTGAGGCAAAGGATGTATTTTTAGCAAATATATCTCATGAATTAAGAACGCCACTTAATATTCTGTTAAGTACCATACAATTAATGAATCTATACTTGAAAAAAGATGAAGTTATAGATAGGAACAAGTTTCGAAAGAAAATTAATTTACAAAAGCAAAACTGTTATAGATTATTAAGGCTTATTAATAATCTAATTGATATAACAAGAATTGATAAGGAGCATTTTAATATTAGTCTAGATACACATAACATTATAGAGGTTATAGAGGGAATTACGCTATCAGTTGTTGAGTATGTTGAGAGTAAAGGCATTACACTTGTGTTTGATACTGATATTGAGGAAAAAGTTATAGAATGTGATTTAAGTGCAATTGAGAGAATTATGTTAAACCTTCTTTCAAATGCTATTAAGTTTACTCCAGGTGGAGGGTGTATTTATGTAAATGTAGAGGCTATGGATGATATAGTTAAAATTTCAGTAGCTGATACAGGTATTGGAATAAGTAAGGATAAGGCAGATGTTATATTTGAAAGATTTAAACAGGTAGATAATTTGCTTACAAGAAAGCATGAGGGAAGTGGTATAGGATTAAGTCTTGTAAAATCACTTGTGGAAATGCATGAAGGAAGAATTTATATTAATAGCAACTATAAAAACGGAAGTGAATTTGTTGTTGAGCTACCAGCAAAACCTATAGAAAAGGAAAAGGTCATTGTTTCAGACTTAGTAAACAAATCAATTGAGGATATTAATCAAAAAGTGCTTATGGAATTTTCTGATATATACTTTTAAAAGGTTAATTTAGTGTCTATAGCAGAAGATAAATTAACTTATGTGAGTTGTGACTAAGCTGATAATGTTGAATTATATTATTAGAGGAGGGCATATGGATTTTTTAAGAAGAATTACTATAAAAAAGAGATTACTTATAGTATTTGCGATATTAATGAGTGCTTTTATTGGCTTTAGTATATTTGCATCTATGCAAGCGCAAAAACTAGGAGATGTAGCTGAAAAAATATATAATCAGCCTATGCAAGTTTCTAGTGCTGCAACTGAAGCACATTATAATGTTATTAAAATCCATAGAGGACTAAATTATATTGTATTATCACAAAGTCCCGAGGAATTGCAAAGGGAAAAGGACAAAGTAGACGTACTTGTTCAAGAAGTCTTTATGAATCTTAATTCTATAAGAGAAAAGTCCCAGGATGAAGAAATACTAAAGGTAGAAAAGGAAGCCAGAGATATTTTAATAGAATGGAAACGTGAACAAATTACACTATTTAATTTGGTTTTAGCTAAGAAAACTAATGAAGCTGCTATAGCAACAAAAACCAAAGGTGCAAATTATGTTCAGCAGCTAGAATATGTACTAAATGCAATAGAGAATTATTCAACGAATAAGGCAAATGTATTAATTAAACAGGCAAATCAAATTGAAAGTTCTCAAAAATCAATTTTAATTACATCAACTATTACTGTTTTAGCATTTATCTTTGGACTATTTGTTTTAACAATAAGCAGTATCTTAAAGCCAATTAGTATGCTCCAAAATACTATGTCTATTAGTGCGAATACAGGTCATATAGAAGAGGCAGATATTGATGGAAAAAATGAAGTTGCAGATATGGCAAGATATTATAATAATTTAGTCAAGATATTAAAGGAAGAATTTTGGATAAAAGATGGGTTAAACTCACTAAACCAAGAACTATCTATAAGTGTTAACCTAAATGAATTTGCTCAAAAAACTATTAACTTTTTATCAAGAAATATGGAATGTGGAAATGCAGCTTTTTATCTATATGATGAAGCAAGTAATTCATTACACCTTAATGCTTCATTTGCATTTACTGAAAGAGATGCATTATCCCATAAATATGAAATTGGAGAGGGTACTATTGGACAAGCTGCCCTTGAAAAAAAACCTATACTTTTAAAAAATATTAAAAGAAATGATGTTTTAATTACTACAGGTACTGTATGTGAAGCTCCTTTAAATACATATACTTTCCCGGTAGTTTTTGAGGATGAGATTTATGCAGTAATTGAGCTTGCATCCTTTGAACCATTTACTAAATTAAAGCAGGAATTAATTGAGGAAGCTAGTAAAATTATTTCTATTAACCTATATTCAGTGATACAAAATAATAAGATTAAGAATCTTCTTGAAGCCTCAGAGAAGGCTAAAAAAGAGGCAGAAAAAGCTCGTGAAGAGGTTGAAGAGGTAAATGAATCACTAGAACAGCAGAAGAAATTACTTCAGGAACAAACCGAGGAGCTTCAAAAAAGCAATGTACAACTCGAGGAACAACATCAATTGCTTCAACAACAAAGTGAAGAGTTACAACAAACTAATGCACAACTTGAAGAACAACAGCAGCAACTTGAAGAACAATCAAATATGCTTAATATCCAAAATGAAAATCTAGAAAAGTCAAGAGAAGAGCTTTCAGGTCGTTCCAAGGAACTTGAGATGGCTAATAAATATAAATCTGAGTTTCTTGCAAATATGTCACATGAACTTCGTACGCCGCTAAATGCTATAATTTTACTTTCACGACTTATGATTAAGGATAATGCAGATAAATTAAGTAATAATAATTTAGAAAAAATAGATGTTATACATAAATCAGGACATGAACTGTTAAGGCTTATTAACTCTATATTAGATTTATCAAAAATAGAGTCTGGAAAAATGATCTTAGATATTACTAAGTTTTATTCAGAGGATTTGTTATTTGAACTTAAGCAACTTTTTAAAGAATCCGCAAATGAAAAGAATATAGAATTTATAGCTGAGGATTTAGCAGATAAAGAAATTATAGGAGATAAGAATAAGATATCTCAAATTCTTAGAAACTTTTTATCCAATGCTTTAAAATTTACAAATGAGGGGTCAGTTACCTTAAGGGCTGAGCTTAAAAATAATAGTGATATAGTTTTTTCAGTTATAGATACGGGAATAGGAATTCCAAAAGAAAAGCAGTTACTTATTTTTGAAGAGTTTCAACAACTTGATGGGTCTACAACAAGAAAATATGGAGGAACTGGACTTGGACTTTGTATTTCTAAGAAGTTAGCAGATGTTATGGATGGTGAAATAAAAGTTGTAAGTAATGATGGAGAAGGAAGTACATTCTCACTATACTTAAAAGATGTAATAGTTAAAGACAGTGAAGGTAAAAAATATAATAGCAAATCATGTTTAATCTATGATGATATAGAACTATCAAAATCAGAGGTAGCAGTGGATTTAGAGGAAGGTAGTAGTAAAACTATATTAGTAATAGAAGACGATATAAACTTTGCAAATATAATAAAAAAAATTAATGATGATATAGGTATTAATACTTTAGTAGCATCAAATGGGAAAATGGGATTAGACTTAGCTAAAAAATTTAAGATTGATGGTATACTACTTGATTTAGGTTTACCTGATATTAGTGGTGCTGAGGTATTAAGAGAATTAAAGAGCACTATTGAGTTAAGGAATATACCTGTACATATTATATCCGCAAGAGGTAAGGATAGTAGTGATTTGGAAATTGAAGATAGTATTTATCATGAAAAGCCAATTAGTGATGAAGAAATTACATCATTAGTACTAGAAATGGTTAATCTTTCTCAGGAAAACAGAGATAACCTACTAGAGGATATAACAAACTTAAGTCTAAAGGATAAGAATATACTTGTAGTAGACGATGACCCAAGAAATATATTTGTTTTAGCAGCAGCCCTTGAGAATTATGGAGCAACAATTTATGAAGCTGAAAATGGAAGGGATTGTCTTGAACAGTTAGGCAGAGAAAAAATAGATTTAGTATTAATGGATATTATGATGCCTGAGATGAATGGATTTGAGGCAATAAGGGCCATACGTACAGATGAAAGTTTAAAGGATATTCCTATAATTGCTATAACCGCAAAAAGCCTAAAGGGAGATAAGGAAAAATGTATTGAGGCTGGTGCCAATGACTATATTTCAAAACCTGTACATCATGATATATTAATTCGTTTAGTTAAAGCATGGATTGGAAGATAAATAGAACTTTGGTTTAAAGAGAGTTTTACTCCCTTTAAACCTCAATATAGAATATTAAGGATAGGGGTGGAACTTTGAACATCTACTCAAATAAAGATAGCATAACAAATTATATATCAGTACTTGGAAATATATCTTCTAAGGAGGATATAGAATACCTATCTTCGCTTCTTTTAAAAAGCGATAATTTAGAGATGCAAATTACATTTTTAAGTGCTGCAATGCTTCCATCTCAAATAGTAGAAAACCTTATATGGGTGCAAAAAAATAAAAAATGCAAAATATATGTTTTAAGAAGATATTTATATTCATACCTTTATAGCCTTGGTGTTAATTGTCTTTACATTAAAAGTAAATCTGTGGAAAGTAAAGCTATTTTACATAACAAGGTTGATAACACAGAAGAAATAAATAAAGATGAAGTAACGATATTCTTAAAAGAAATATATGAAAAATACCGATACAATTATACAGAATATCAATTAGATAGCATAATAAGAAGAATTAAAATAGGAATGTTAAGGGAAAATACGAAAAAGTTTCAGGAATTTAAAGAAAAGGTACTTAATAATAGCTATATATTTGAACAGATTTTTCTAGATTTCTCTATAAATACAACGGAGTTTTTTAGAAATCCTAATGTGTTTAATACAATTAGGGTGAAAATATTGCCACATTTAAATGCTCATTCCTATATTAAAATTTGGTGTGCAGGGTGTTCAACTGGTCAAGAACCCTACTCACTGGCTATTGTTTTAAAAGAGTTAGGTATGTTAGATAAATGTCAAATATATGCTACAGATATAAATCCCTATGTGATTTCAGAGGCAAGAAATGGAATATATCCACTACAAAGTGTTGAAGTAGCTGAAAGAAATTATAAAAGTTCCGGTGGAACTGAAAGTTTCACTCAATATTTTGAAGTAAAGGATAAATATCTAAAAATAAAAAAAGATATTAAGGAGAGAATATTATTCTTTGATCATAGTATTATCGATAACGGGGTACCGGGAGAATTTCATTTAATACTTTGTAGAAATCTCTTTATATATTTTAATTTTCAGCTTCAGGAAAAAATGCTAAAAACATTTAGTAAGGCTTTAGATGAAAAGGGATTCTTAGTTTTAGGGAAAAGTGAAGGAATACTTCTGAATAATGGAAGTACTTATTTTGATAAATATCATGAAAAACATAGGATATATATAAGGCGTTAGTATACTTAAATTAAAATAGATAATAAAACACTAAAAATAAGTAGTTATTAATTAAATAATATTCAAGAATAGGGTAGGAATAAAATACTAAAAGGCACTTCCTTTGGTAATAATCTTAATAGATGTTATCAAGGGGGTGCTTTTCTTATGAAGCTTTACAAGTTTTTTAAAAGAATTAGTATATTTATGCTTATTATAACTTTTATTTATATAGGAAATAAGTTTAAGGATTACGGATCTCAAGAGGAAGTAAAAGAAGTTTCTATTGCAAGAAAGAAGATTGAAAGTATTATGTACGAGAGAATAGGCGCAGAAAAGGGAGTATATAGCTATGAAGAGAGTACTCAAAAAAATAAAATGCTATATAGGCTATCTAGCGAATATTACTATGCAGACAAGGATGTAGGATTAATATTCGAAGAGGATGAGAATGTTTCAGGTATATATATGGCAGATAGCATCTATAAAGATAATGAAAGTAAAACCTTAATTCTAAAGGACTATGTTCCAATTAGCTATGGAAAAAGATTCGCTGATGACATTGTTTTCTTCGCAGAAAATATTAATGATAATAGAGTTAAGGTATTTTGTAGATATAATCTAGCTACAGAAAAAATTGATACTAAGGAAGTTAGTATCTTTAGTAATGCTGATATTAAAGATATTGAATTTATAGACATTAACAATGTGATTTATTCTAAGAAGCTAATAGCTATAAAGAATTCAATATTTCAATCATATTCCTATAATGTAAGGGGAAATGAGGAAACTAAGACTACAGATAGTGACTCAGAGGTTGTAAGTTCTATTATTTCAAATGAAAAAGATAAAACTGCATATATAAAAAAGGATAAGTATACCTATAACCTATATGTTTATGATATAAATTCCAAAAAAACTACTCAGATAAAACTTAAGGAGCCAATAGTAGGTGGAAGTATAGTTTGGTCTCCTGATGATAAGTACCTTTTATGTACAACACTAAACAAAGGTTATAAGGATAAGTTAAACATAATAGATCTTGAAAGTGGGAAAATAGATTTAATTAATGGTATATATAATGCTATTTTTTCAAATGATGGAAAAAGTATAATAGGTGCAGCATATGAAAAGGACCAAAGTTTACAGTGTATTTACTCATTTAATATTAAGTCTAAGGAAAAGAAAATCATATACTCATTTTTTGAAAGTGGTAATTTTTCAAGAAGTATTAAGCTCCTAGAACATACATCTATCTAGGGGCTTTAACTTAATTAATTCATAATAAAGGTGTGATATAATTTATCTAAAAGAAATTTAGGAGGAGTATTTATGGTTAAAGCAGTTTTGTTTGATTTAGATGGAACACTACTTGATACTAATAACTTAATAATGGAATCATTTAAACACACCTATAGAAAACACCTTGACTTTAATGTAGAGGAAAAGGAAATCATTAAGAATTTTGGTGAGCCTTTAATTACAACCCTTAATAGGTATTCAAAGGATAATATAGATGAAATGTTAGATACCTATAGAAGGTTTAATTATGATAATCATGATGCTATGACTAGTATTATGGAAGGGGCCAAGGAAACTCTTGAATCCCTTATAAATAAAGGTATTAAGCTTGGGGTTGTTACATCGAAAAGAGAGGTTATGGCAAGGAAAGGCTTAGTTCTTTTTGATATAGAAAAGTATTTTGATACAGTTATAACACCGGAACTTACAGATAAGCACAAGCCAAATCCAGAGCCTATATATGAAGCTTGTAGGAATCTTAAAATAAAACCTAATGAAAGTATCATGGTAGGAGATAGTAGTTTTGATATACTATGTGGAAAAAATGCAGGAGCAAAAACATGTTTAGTTAACTACACTTTACTTGATAAAATAGAAATAAATAAATACAAACCCGATTATAAAGTAGATAAGCTTAATGATATATTGGAAATAATATAAGATAAAATCAGAATGATTATCAGTAAATTTGAAATAATGTTCAATTGACAAGCATAATATACAGTGATAATATGAAGTTAATGTTAATAATTTATACGCTAGGGGGTAAATATGAGTCAGGAAAATGTTAGATCAAAGAACTCAGAATCACTATTTGAAAAGATTTTCAAACTTAAAGAAAATAAAACAGATATAAAAACAGAAGTTTTAGCAGGTATTACTACCTTTTTAACAATGGCATACATTTTATTCGTTAATCCAAATATACTTAAGATGGCTGGTATGAATTCAGCGGGAGTTTTAGGCGAGGGAGCTGCAAAAATTACTACCGCAGACCCAGTAGTGGCGTCAGTATTTATGGCTACTTGTGTTGCAGCAGCTGCAGGTTCAATTCTTTTAGGGTTGCTTGCGAACCTACCATTTGCAGTTGCATCAGGTATGGGACTTAATGCATTTTTTACTTTTACAGTTGTTATGGGAATGAAACACACATGGCAAGAAGCACTTGCTGCTGTATTTATTTCAGGGGTAGTTTTCTTTAGTATTTGTGTTACACCACTTCTTAATATACTTGTAAAAGCTCTTCCTAAAAATATTAAGCTAGCTATTACAGGGGGAATTGGTTTATTTATAGCACTTGTTGGTCTTAAATCAGGTGGAATAATAGTAGACAACCCTGATACATTAGTTGGATTTGGAAATGTTACTAATCCTGCTGTATTACTAACGATTATCGGTATAATAGTAACTGCTATACTTTTAGCTTTAAATGTTAAGGCTTCAATGCTTATTGGAATCATAGTTACCACTTTAATTGGTATTCCCATGGGAATAACTCATAAGATTACAAATATATTTCAAATGCCACCATCAATGAGTCCAACATTCCTTAAAATGGACTTTGCAGGACTATTATTTGGTGGAGATAAAGGAATACTAGCTACAATTTTAAGTATTGTTCTAGTTGTTATTACAATTACACTTGTTGATTTATTTGATTCTGTAGGTACTTTAATTGGGACAGCAAGTAGAGCTGGACTTGTTAATGAAGATGGTACAGTTAAAAATGTAAATAAAGCTATGATGGCTGCTTCATTTGGTGTTGTAATTGGTGCAAGCTGTGGTACATCAACAATGACTACATATGTTGAATCAACTGCAGGTATAGCTCAAGGGGGTAGAACAGGACTTACTTCCGTAACAGTTGGAGTTTTATTTATAGCTGCAATGTTTCTAACTGGAATAGTAGGTATAGTTCCAGCACAAGCAACAGCTCCTGCCCTAGTTATAGTTGGTGTTCTAATGCTCTCAGCTGTATCAGAAATAGACTTTAGCGACTTTACAGAATCTGTTCCAGTATTCTTTATAATCGCAATGATGCCATTTACATATTCAATTGCAAATGGTATATCAATTGGTTTAATAATGTATCCTATAATGAAGATTTTCACAGGAAGATGGAAAGAAGTACATCCGATTGTTTATGTACTTGCTGTACTATTTATAATTAGATATTTAGCCCTTCCTCATTAATATGAAATTATAAAAATTTTAGGCTGCTTACAAATGTAAGTGGCCTTTTGTTGTTAAGAGCCTTATTAAAAGTGACGATACAAATTAAAGTACCTTTAATTACAAGGAGTGAATTAAATGAATGTTAATGAAGTATCAAGACTTATGAATATATATATGTTAAATACAATGATGAAGTCAGGAATTACATCTTCAGAATCATCAGGAGTAGAGTCTACAGGAGTAAGTTCTCTAGGTTCATCGGGACTTGGGTCTAATAATTCAGATCTTTTTGAGTATTTGCTTCAATCAGCATTAAATAATGGCAACTCTACATCAAGTTGCGGATGTAATTGTTGTAGTTCTTCATATAATGGGCAATCTTTGAGTAATAATATTAATAATACATATAATACTTTAGATAAAGTAGTTTCTGATTCATCAAAATCTTCAACTGCTTCAGCTATACCAAGTACAAATACTTCATCTAGTACCTCAGGTGAGGTTTATGGAGTGTATGGTGATTTTTATCCTATGGGTAAGGCACCTAAGTTATCTAGTAAGGATATAAATATATCCCCTAGAATTGATGATGCTATAAAGGAAGCTAGTAAGAAATATGGTGTTGAAGAAAGTTTTGTAAGGGCAATCATTAAGCAGGAATCATCATTTAATCCAAATACTAAGTCAGGGGCTGGTGCTATGGGACTTATGCAGCTTATGTCATATAACGCTACAGATTATGGTGTTAAGAATCCATATAATATAGAGCAAAATGTAAATGGCGGAGTCAATTACATAAAGGATTTATTAGATAAATTTAATGGTAACAAGCAATTAGCACTTTCTGCTTATAATGGTGGCATTACAAGAATGAGTAAAAGAGGTGTAGACACTGTTCCTGAAATAGTGAATATGCCAAGGGAAACTAGAGATTATGTATCTAAGGTTATGGGATATTATAATCAATACAAACAGGTTCAAAATATTTAATAAATTTCAGGAGGAAAACCTATGAAATACTCTTTAGTACTCGGTGGTGGAGGTGCTAAAGGAAGCTATGAACTTGGAGTTTTTAAAGCATTAAAGGAAATGAATATAGAAATAACATCTATCTATGGAACATCTATTGGAGCTTTAAATGGAGCTTTGTTTATTCAAGGTGATATTGATAGAGCACAAAGGCTTTGGAGTGAAATTACTGCAAGGGATGTTATGGATATTGAAGAGAATATTGAGTCTTTGCTAGAAGTAGGGGGTATATCAAGTACACTTGAGTTTATGATGCATGTTATAAGCAAGAGGGGTGTTGATATTACCCCCTTTAAAAGGCTTTTAGAAGAGGTTGTAGATGAAGAATCTATAAGAAATTCACCTATTGATTTTGGGATTGTAACCTTTTCTTTAGACGATTTTAGGCCAGTAAAGCTCTGTAAAAGTGACATACCAAAGGGAAAACTCATAGATTATCTTATAGCAAGTTCTGCGCTTCCTGCATTTAAAAAGCACACAATTGAGGATAAGGTTTTTATTGATGGAGCATTTTGTGATAATATACCATTATCACTTGCTGTTAATGGAGATGCCAGTAATATAATAGTAGTAGATATACTAAGTCCAGGTATTGTAGAAAGAGCTGATACAAGTGACTTTAATGTAATTAATATAAAGAATCCATTTGAACTTAAGGGCTCAGTTCTTAATTTTAATAGAGAAAATATCATATTTAATATGAACCTTGGATATATCGATGGGAAAAAGGCATTTGGATATTTAAGAGGTTATAGATATTATTTCAATGTAGACGGAAGTATTTATGACCTTACAAAAAAGTATATTTCATCACTATCATCTAAAGATATAATTAATATATATAATTATTTTGGAATAGAAATTAATCCTAAGGAAATTGGAATAAGTAAGGCTATTCTAGATACTATAATGAACACATTAAAATTGTATTCAGGGGAAAATATAATATCAAAGGAATCAATTCTTAGGGCATCACTTGAAATAACAGCAGACTTTCTAGATATACCTAAGATTAAGGTTTATAATATAGAAGACTTTATTAAGGAAATAATAAAAAGTATTAATGAGGTTCTTTTCAATTTAAATGAAGAAGACTATTTAGACTATATAAAAAATAGTGTATTATTAACAGATAAGAAGAAAATGAGCAAGGCTCTTTTAGACTCTATAAATAAGAAGTCAAACCTAGCTTTCTATGCAAAGTCATGTAGACTTGAGCAAACTACACTACCATTTAGAAAAGTAGTCTCAAGGTTATATCCAAGACTTTCAATAGCTGCTGTGGTTTTGTTATTTTTAGATAAAGAGGGTTATATTACACTGATTTAGGAGGAATTTATGGCTAGAGAAAGATTAGATAAGGTTTTAGCTAATATGGGATACGGTACGAGAAAAGAAGTGAAGGCTATTACAAAATCAGGTGAAGTAACTGTTAATGGAAGTATTGTAAAGGATTCATCTACCCATGTTAATCCCTATGAGGATGAAATAATTATCTCAGGGGAGAGGGTAAATTATAGAGAATACATATATATAATGATGCATAAACCACCTGGTGTAATTTCTGCAACTGAGGATAGAAATCTTGAAACAGTAATAGATTTACTAGAGTATGAGGATGCAATATTTAAGCCAGCACCAGTAGGTAGACTTGATAAAGATACAGAGGGACTTCTACTTATAACAAATGATGGAGACCTTAATCATAGGCTACTATCACCTAAAAACCATGTTCCGAAAAAGTATTATGCTGATATAGATGGAAAAGTTACTGAAAGTGATATAGCGGAATTTAAAAAAGGTGTAGTTTTAGATGATGGATATGAAACTATGCCAGCTGAGCTTACTATTTTAGAGGCAGGGGAAAAGTCTAAGATAGAAGTTGTAATATATGAAGGAAAGTACCATCAAGTTAAAAGGATGTTCGAATCAGTAGGTAAAAAGGTAACATACTTAAAAAGACTAGAGATGGGTCCTTTAAAGCTTGATGAAGAACTTGAAATTGGAGAGTATAGAGAGCTTACAGATGAAGAATTAGAAGCATTATTCAGTTGTGCTAAGTAGAGAAAGATTGACTTTACTAGTTTAATAATGTAAAGTATTGATAGATAAATCAACTTTATGTTACGAGGTGGTATAGTTGAAACACTTTAGCAAGCTTAATAATGAAGAGTTAGATCTTTTATTTGAAGCGATTTTATCTCTTGAGACAAAGGAAGATTGCTATAAATTCTTTGAAGATTTATGTACCATTAATGAAATGGCATCTATATCCCAGAGAATGCAGGTAGCACTTATGCTTAGAGAGAGAAAGACATATATAGACATTGCAAAGGCTACTGGTGCTAGCACAGCTACAATTAGTAGAGTAAATAGGTGCTTAAACTATGGTAGTGAAGGATATAAATTAGTTTTTGATAAACTATACGGAAATAATAAATAGCGTTAAGTCATAGACTTAAGCGCTATTTTTACTTTGTTTATATTTAATTGAATTAGGGTTAATATGGAATTAAATTCTATAAAATGTAATGTTCGAGTTTTTACTATTATTACTTAAGTGCTATAATGATTTAAAGAGAATGGGAAACTAAGGAGGATAATATGATAGATTTAGATACACTTAATCCAAGTCAAAGGGAAGCAGTAGAAACACTTAATGGACCATTATTAATACTAGCTGGTGCAGGTTCAGGTAAAACAAGAGTTTTAACATATAGAATAGCCCATCTTATTGATAATGGGGTGTATCCAGATAACATTTTAGCTATTACATTTACAAATAAAGCAGCAAAGGAAATGAAGGAAAGAATAGAGGCTTTAGTAGATGAAAGGGCTAAAAGTATATGGGTTGGAACATTTCACTCAGTATGCGTTAGAATCTTAAGACAACACATAGATAAGCTAGGATACGATAAATCATTTGTTATTTATGACACTTCAGACCAAGAAAAACTTGTTAAGGAGTGTTTAAAAGAGCTTAATATAGATGAAAAGCAATTCCCACCAAAGAGTATGCTATCAAGCATTGGTAATTTAAAGGACAACCTTATAGATTGGCAAAGCTTTAAAAGAGATAATATGAATAAGTTCGAGAAGAAAAATTTAGTTGAAGTTTATGAAAGATATCAAAAGAAGCTAGAAAATAATAATGCACTAGATTTTGATGATATTATTATGAAAACAGTTAAGCTTTTAATGGATAATGAGGATATACTTTCATATTATCACAGAAAGTTTAACTATATATTAGTTGACGAGTATCAAGATACAAATGGTGCACAGTATAATCTTATTAAGATATTAGCGTCTGCGCATAAGAATTTATGTGTTGTAGGAGACGATGATCAGTCTATATACGGCTGGAGAGGAGCAGATATTAGAAATATTCTAGAGTTTGAAAAAGATTATGATAATACTAAAATTATTAAGCTTGAACAAAACTATAGATGTACTAAAAGAATTTTAGACGCTGCTAATTGTGTTATTGCTAATAATGAAAACAGAAAAAATAAAAAGTTATGGACTGAAAATGAAATAGGAGAATCTATTAAGTTCTTTAAGGGAAATAGTGACAGGGAAGAATCAGGATTCATCGCAGAAACAGTGCAGACTAATATTAATGAGGGATATTCTGCTAAGGATTTTGCTATTTTATATAGAACAAATGCAATGAGCCGTATTATAGAAGAAAGTCTTATGAATAAGGGAATTCCATACAAGTTAATTGGAGGACTTAAGTTCTATGATAGAAAAGAAGTTAAGGATGTAATTGCTTACCTTAGAGTTATTAATAACCCAGCGGATTCTGTAAGTCTTGATAGAATAGTTAATGTACCAAAAAGAGGTATAGGTGATTCAAGTCTTGATAAGATTAAAGAATTTGCAGCATCTCAAGATGTAAGTTTATATTCAGCAATGCTTGATATCGAAGAAATAAGTACACTAACAAAAAGAGCATCAAACTCAATTGTAAAGTTTATAGGTATAATGAATACTTTGATTATGTCAAAGGAAACAATGAGTGTATCAGAGATTATTCGTGAGATTTTAGATAAGACAGATTATATAGAAGAGCTTAGAAAAGAACAGGATAAGGACAAGATTGATAGAATTCAAAACGTTGAGGAATTCTACTCTGCAGCTGTTGAATTTGAATCTAGTGATGAAGAGGACAAGTCACTTGCAGCATTCCTAGAAAAAATAGCACTAGTATCAGACCAAGATAATATAAATGACGATTCCCGTGTAACACTTATGACTCTTCATACCGCTAAGGGACTAGAGTTTCCTGTTGTTTTTATAGCTGGATTTGAAGAAGGGGTGTTCCCTCACTTTAGAGCTCAAGAAGATGAGGAGGAAATGGAAGAGGAAAGAAGACTTTGCTATGTTGGTATAACAAGAGCTAAAAAGCACCTTTATTTAACATGTGCAAGACAAAGACTTCTATTTGGTAGAACTACATTTAATGCTCCTTCATCATTTGTAGAGGAGATCCCAGAGGATATTATTCAGGATATAAGTCCTAAACCTAGGGAAAGCTTTAATAGAGTGTATAATCATGAGGCCCAAGCTCCAAAAGTAAAAGCAGCTAATAGAAATATTTATTCTAAAGTTGAAATGCCTGTTATGGAAAACAAGAAAATGAACACCATAGGTAAGTCAGAGATTAAGGCAGGAATTAAGATAAAGCATAAGGTATTCGGTAAGGGGCTAGTTATATCAACAAGGCCTTCTGGAGGAGACACTCAAATTACGGTACATTTTGAGTCAGCTGGGCTTAAGAATTTACTTTTAGGATCAGCACCTATAGAGATACTTTAATGAGGTGAAAAAAGGTGGAAAATATAAAGGATAAAATTGAGTCTCTAAGAAAAGAGATAGAAAGTCATAATTATAAATATTATGTATTAGATAATCCTTCTATTAGCGACTTTGAATATGATGATCTAATGAGGCAGCTTAAAAAACTAGAAGAGGAAAATCCTGAGTACAAGTCAGCAACTTCTCCAACTGTAAGAGTTGGAGGAGCTGTTTTAAAAGAGTTTTTAAGTGTAAATCATAGTGTTCCAATGCTTAGTCTACAAGATGTTTTTAGCTTTGAAGAACTTCGTGACTTTGACAAAAGAGTTGGAGGAGTAGTAGATGAGGTTAGCTATGTTGTTGAACTTAAAATAGATGGACTTTCAGTATCACTTCTATATGAAAATGGACAATTTATTCAAGGAGCCACAAGAGGAGATGGATTAAAGGGAGAAAATGTAACAGAGAATCTAAAAACAATAAAGAGCATTCCTCTAGAAATACAGGATAAGAATCTTTTGGAAGTTAGAGGAGAAGTATATATTCCGAAGAAAGACTTTGAAATCTTAAACTCAAAGAGAGAAGAGGCTGGAGAGCCATTATTTGCGAACCCTAGAAATGCAGCAGCAGGGTCACTTAGACAATTAGATTCTAAGATAACAGCAGAAAGAAGATTAAATGTATTTATTTTTAATATTCAAAGATATGGTGGCGAGGAATTTATAAGTCATGAGGATGGACTTAACTATCTTAATGAATTAGGTTTCAAAGTAAGTCCAAATAGAAAAGTATGCGGTAGCATTGAAGAAGTTATAGATGCTATTAATGGAATTGCAGAAATAAGACAAGACATACCATTTGAAATAGATGGAGTGGTAATTAAAGTAGATAACATAAAGTCTAGAGAAGTTTTAGGGGATACAGCAAAGTTCCCAAGATGGGCAGCAGCCTATAAGTTCCCTGCAGAAAAGAAAAAAACAAAGGTAATTGATATAGAAGTTAAGGTTGGAAGAACCGGTGCAATAACACCTACAGCAATTCTTGAGCCTGTACTTGTATCAGGTAGCACTATATCAAGGGCTGTTTTGCACAATGAAGATTACATAAAAGAAAAAGACATTAAGATAGGCGATACTGTTATAGTCCAAAAAGCTGGTGAGATAATCCCTGAGGTTGTTGAGGTTGTATTTGAAGATAGGGATGGAAGTGAAAGGGAATTTAAAATGCCTACCTCTTGTCCAGAATGTGGTGAAGAAGCGGTAAGGCTTCAAGGAGAAGCTGCCATTAAATGTATTAATATTAGCTGTCCTGCACAACTAAAAAGAAATATAATTCACTTTGCATCAAGGGATGCTATGAATATAGAAGGAATGGGACCAAGGGTAATTGATTTATTAATGGATAATGAACTTTTAGATGATGCAGCGGATATTTATTATCTAGACCCTGAGAAGTTATTATCACTTCCTAGAATGGGAAAAAAATCAGTAGAAAAACTACTAGATTCAATAGAGAAGACAAAGACTAATCATATTAGTAAACTTATTTTTGCTCTAGGTATTAGGTTTATTGGCTCTAAGGCTGCTAAAACTCTTGCAAGTCATTTTAAATCTATTGATAATCTAGAAAGGGCTACATATGAACAGCTTTTGGAAGTTGAGGAAATAGGAAGTAAGATGGCTGAGAGTATAATAGACTTCTTTAAGGATGAACAAAATAAAAAGGTTCTAAAGAAGCTAGAAGATGCTGGAGTAAGCTTTAAAATAGAAGAAAAAGATGACCTAGGTGATAGTAAGGTTAAATCATTTGAAGGTAAAGTATTTGTATTAACAGGAACACTTGAAAAGTATTCAAGAAATGAAGCAGCAGAAATAATAGAATCACTTGGAGGGAAGGTATCTTCTAGTGTTTCTAAGAAAACCTCATATCTTTTAGCTGGAAATGAAGCTGGAAGTAAACTAAAAAAAGCTCAGGACCTTGGTGTTAAGGTTCTAAGTGAAGATGAGTTTGAGGTGCTTATAAATGAATAATTCAATAAACTGTGTAACCTATGCAAGAAGGCTATTTGACTTCTTAACATGGATAATGATGATTGTAACCTTTGTTATATCAATTTTTACGACTATAGTGGTATTTGGAATAGCCTGGAGTAACTGGTTATCACGTTTTTCAAACTTTATGCCACTTGAAATTAGTCTTGCTATAACATTTTTTCTATGGGGTACTACCTCGATAATTAGTTTAAGTGATAAAAAAGGTAAAACACATGGTATATTTTCTTTCCTATTTGGAGGAGTACTTTTAGTGTTTTTAATATTAGAAGTTTACTAGAAAAAGGATATAAGAGCAATTTGAAAAATGTTGCTTTTATATCCTTTTTATAATTTAAAGAAATACTTTCCTATAAAAAAGGGCTTTTTGGGAAATGATATAAATAATGTTTAATCACTAAATAATTTAGGGAGGAATTAAGATGCTAATGAAAAAGCTTTCTAAAGCTTTAGCTATAGGGCTAACAGCAGTACTAATGGTTACAGGACTTTCGAGCTGCGGTAAATCTTCTTCTGAAAATAAGATTGTTTTCAATATTGAGGAACAAGAGGGAAGTATCGATCCAGCTATTAATAATTCAATGTATATGGCAACTCTTATTGAAAATGCATTTGAGGGGCTAGTAAGACTAGATGAAAATCAAAAGCCTAAGCCAGGAATTGCAAAGAGTTGGAAGGTATCACCTGACGGTAAGGAGTACACCTTTGAATTAAGAAATAATGCAAGATGGTCAGATGGTATGGTTGTTAATGCTAAAGACTTTCAATTTGCATGGAAAAGAGTATTAAATAAAAAAACCGCTTCTCCTTACTCAGGATATATGATGTGCATTAAGGGAGCAAAAGAATACTTTGAAGGTAAGGCAAAGGAAGTTGTAGGAATTAATGTTGTAGATGACTTCAAGATGAAGATAACTCTTACAAATCCAACACCATACTTTTTAGAGCTTACCGCTTTAGGAGCCTTTATGCCAATTAGAGAAGACGTTGCAAAAAATCCAGAATGGTCAAATAGACCTGAAACTTATATTTCAAATGGTCCTTTGAATCTTACAGAGTGGAGAGCGAAGGAGATAATGATATATGAAAAGAACAAAAGTTATTGGAATAAGGATGCTGTTAAGTTAGATAAATTAGAAGTTAAAATGATAGCAGAACCTACTAAGGCTTTTGATGCATTTAAAAAAGGGGAGCTTGACTACATAGAAAATCCACCTGCACAAGAAATACCTAGCCTTCTAAAGAATGGTACAGCAAAAAAGTACCAAAACCTAGGTACATATATGTATATGTTTAACCTTTCAGATAAGATGAAGCAAAAAGATCCTAAGGCATATGCTGCTATGAATAATCCTAATGTAAGACGTGCACTTGCCCTTGCAATAGATAGAAAAGAAATTGTTGAAACAGTAAGCAAAGGTGTAGAAAAAGCTGCTAGTAGTATAGTTCCTCCAGGAATTAAGGATAGCAAAGGTAAAGATTTTAAGGATAAAGAGTACTTTAAATTAGAAGGTAATGTAGCTGAAGCAAAGAAATTACTTGCTGAAGCTGGTTATCCTAATGGTCAAGGTTTTCCTCAAATAGAGCTTATGTATAATAAGGGAGGAAATCATGAAGAGATAGCAAAGACTACTCAGGAAATGTGGAAGAAGAATCTTAACATTGACATAAAGCTTGTTAGTGAGGAGTGGAAGGTATTCCTAGATAAACTAAAAAGCAAAGACTATACAATGGCCAGAAAGGGATGGGTAGCTGACTATAGAGATCCGTCAACATTCTTAAGTTTGTTTGAAACAAATGGAGAAAATAATGAAACTGGATACTCAAATCCAGAAGTTGATAAATTATTTAAAAAGGCTTCTTCAGAGTTAGATGAATCTAAGAGATTTGAGGCTTATCATAAGATTGAATCAATTATATTAAATGATATGCCTGTTATTCCAATTTACTACTATACTGATGTAGTATGTATTAATCCTAAGGTAAAGGGTGTATATAAATCACCTCTTGGACATATAACATTCTATAAAGCGCAGAAAGAAAAATAATTAATACTTATTATAAATAAAGAGGCTATGGCAAAGTATATATTTTAGCCTAGCCTCTTTATTTAAATTTAGGTGTTTTTAGAGAGTAAAAGTATTTATGTTATGTTAGGAGGAGTATTAATTGGATGGAAATAGGCACAATTAGAATCATAACCTATATAGCTTGATGAAAGCGTTATGTGGGTTAGAGAGCATTTACCATTTCTTTCATGCTTACAATATTCAGAGCAGTTAATATTAGTCATTCCATCTCCTCCTTTGTAAGTAGTATTAGCACTTTAGTCTAAAATATTTAGCCCAATATTTTCATTAATCTCTTCATCCTTAATTTCACTAGGATATTTGTTTTGATTTACTACATTGTAGAATATATCCTCAAGAAAATCTGTATCCCTACTACTAACTTCACCTCGAAGTCTTTTTTTATGCTCTATTATAGGAGTAAAATAAAAGGAAAAAATATAGCTAGAATATAAACCATAATAGCTATTAAAACTTTTTGAAGTAATAGGATATGGTGATTTTTTTGTATTTATTTTAAAGCCTTTTAAGAATACTGGAGCTTTTTTGTTTTGTTCATATAGTGGAATACAATCAGGAATCTTTAATTCATGTGATAGAAACTCAGGTTTTCTCTCAGGTGTACTTGCTATTATTGATGATTCTTCTATAGCAGTTTTATAAAAACCCTTAAGCATTTCTAAGGCTCTATCATCTTCAGTAGAAGTATAGTAAATGAAAAGACTTCTTATAATATCTGATATATCTCTTAAAGTATAGTTTATTTTGTACTCATCCTTACTTATAAACATTCCTGACATAATGTCATAAAGTTCATTTATATGTGAAAATATTTTTTCTGCTGAATCTTTAAATTTATCTATTCCAGTTTCTATGTTACTTTCAATTAGTGCTCCAAGAGATCTAAAGTGAGTAATAGTACTGGATATATCGTCGTTGTTTTCATTTCTTTCGACTTCTCCACTTTTTCTTACTCTTGAGTCAAGTTCAGCAGCAAGTATAGCTATTAAATGTCTATAGGAATCAATACTATCATCTTTATCTAAAGCACAGCATCTATATAAAGATGAAATAACATTTGAAAGATCACGAGAGTTTAAAGTTATTAGATTTAAATGGTTATCAAATAAGTACTTAAATATTTTTTTTGCTTCATCTAGATATTGAGAATTTTCCCTAAAATAATTTTTATATTTTGCATTATATGTTTCGAAATATAGAGTTAAGAAGGCCTCGTGTAAAAAAACTTGACTAACTGTATTTGGGTGTTTTTCGCATCTTTTAAGAAGCATATTTTCCTTAGCACTATTTGCTTTGTTCTCAAATGAAACAAAGTGTCCTTCACCGGATTTCATATTTTTAACTGTAAAGTCAAACAATAAATCAGCAGCTTTTAGCATACTTAAGGAAAGTCTTTTTTCATGATGTTTTATTAGTCTTGAGCATGTACAAAGTGACAGTATACCAAAGCTTTGTGAAAGTACAGGTATTTCTTTATTAAAGCTATCAGATTTCCAAATATATTTTCTATCTCTTTTAGAGGATTTTAAAGGTTTTAAAAAGTCTGGTCTTCCTTTTTTATATATACACTTTATAAAATGCAGTAAATCTAGAAATTTATCATCAGACTTTACTTTAAAGTGAGAAAACATACGCTTCATCTCTTTGCTAGATACATGATTATATATACCTATACCTGAATAAAGAAGTGCCCATTCTGTACATCTTGTTGATGAATAACATAGATTAAGTGCCATGTCCTCAAGCTTTGAAGATATATTTTCATTAAGAGGATAATACAATTAAGTTCACCACCTAAAATTTTAATAGGATCTCATAATATTCTATGAAGTAAATGCTAGAATTGTGCATAAACTTAGGTATTTCTTTGAAAAACATAGTCTTTAACTTATAATATAATTAGATTGGAGGTATTATGTATGAAAATAGGAAAGCTACCTAATGATATTTTAAAGAATGAAATTCTTTCAAAGATAAATATAAATAGTAAAGATGTTCTTGTAGGTCCTGGAGTTGGAGAAGATTGTTCTATTGTTGACTTTGGTGATGAAAAATGTGTTATAACAACTGACCCAATTACAGGGGCGTCAAATAACATAGGGGCATTATCTGTACATATTTCTTGTAATGATATAGCATCTGCTGGGGTTAAACCGATTGGGGTTATGGTAACTATTCTTGCACCTCCTACATGTGAATTAGAAGATATAAAAAATGTTATGGATGATGTAGTAACTACTTGTAAATCCCTTTCAGTATCTGTTCTTGGAGGGCATACAGAAATTACTGATGCAGTAAATAAAATGATAGTATCTATTACAGCAATAGGCAAAGGACGTGATATTGTAAGTACAAAAGGGGCAAAGATTAATGATGATATAGTAGTTACTGGTTATGCTGGACTTGAGGGAACAGTAATTATTGCCTCAGATAAGTATGATACTCTTTTAAAGCATTTTAGTGAAGAGGAGTTAGAGGGGATTAAATCAATGCTTCAAAGTATAAGCGTTGTTGAAACAGGACTTATAGCAGCAGAGTTTGGTGTTAATTCTATGCATGACGCAACAGAGGGGGGAATACTTGGAGCAATTTGGGAAGTTGGCGAGGCAAGTGAACTTTCAGTTGTAGTTGAAGAGGATAAAATTCCAATAAAAAATCAAACAAAGAAAATATCAAAAATATTTAATTTAGATCCATATAAGCTTATATCAAGTGGTTCTATGATAATTACAACTCCAAGAGGTGAAGAATTAGTATCTCTTTTTAGAGAAAAAGGAATTAACTCTGCAGTTGTTGGGAAAATTACAACAGGAGACAATCTTATTATAAAAGATAATAATAAGATGAAGCTAACTCAGCCTGAGTCAGATGAAATATATAAGATATAGTTTTTAAGTTCTTAGATAAGGAGATATGTCATGAAGAGAATAGACAAGAGAAATTTTAATAAGCTAAGAGATATTAAAATAACAAGAGATTACATAAAGCACGCAGAAGGGTCTGTACTTATAGAGTTTGGAGAAACTAAGGTTATATGTACAGCTTCTATTGAAGATAGAGTTCCACATTTTATAAAGGGTACTGGAGAAGGATGGATAACAGCAGAATATGGAATGATTCCAAGGTCAACTGGAAATAGAAAGGCACGTGAATCATCGAAGGGAAAGGTTGATGGAAGAACATCAGAAATTCAAAGGCTAATAGGTAGAAGTTTAAGATCAGTTGTTGACCTTAAAAAACTTGGAGAGAGAACTATATGGATAGATTGCGATGTAATACAAGCAGATGGTGGAACTAGATGTGCATCTATAACAGGAGCATTCGTAGCTTTAGTTGATGCAATTAATAAACTAGACGCAAGTGTTAAGTTTAAAGAGTATCCAATAAAAAGTTATGTGGCTGCTGTAAGTGTAGGGGTATTAGAGAATGAAGTTATTCTAGACCTTTGCTATGAAGAGGATTCATCAGCAGCAGTAGATATGAATATTGTTATGACAGACTTACATGAATTTATCGAGATTCAAGGTACTGGAGAGGAAAGGCCTTATACATTAAATGAGATGAATAATATGATAGAAACCGCTAAGAGTGGAATAGATGAAATAATAAAGATACAAAAACAAGCACTAGGACAAGGGAAAAGCAGAATTGGAGAGAAAAGAGTAACTAGAATTGATAAAGTAGTTCTTGCAAGTAATAATGAACATAAGCTTATTGAAATTAGAAATATACTAAAAAATCTTAGTATAGATGTTATATCTTTAAAAGATGCTGGTATTGATATAGATGTAGAAGAAGATGGTTTAACATTTGAAGAAAACTCATTTAAAAAGGCAAATGAAGTAAAGAAATTAACTAAGCATGCCGTTCTTGCAGATGATTCAGGACTTCAAGTTTATGCATTAGGCTTAAGCCCAGGGGTGTATTCAGCAAGATATGCAGGTGAAAATGCTACAGATGAAGAAAATAATACAAAGCTTTTAAATGAAATGGAAAATGTACAAGATTCTAAAAGAGGTGCAAGGTTTGTTACAGTATTAACTCTAATTACTCCAGATAATGAAAAGATAGTAGTTAGAGGAGAAGTAAGAGGAGTGATTGAAAAAAGTCCTCGTGGAGAAAATGGCTTTGGATATGACCCACTATTTACTCCTGATGGATATACAAGTACATTTGGAGAATTATCAATGGATGAGAAAAATTCAATGAGTCATAGAAGTAGGGCACTTGAGAATTTAAGAAATAAGCTTAAAAGATTATAAGGTCTTTGGAGGAATTAATGAAGATAGCTATAGTAAGTGATTCTCATGGAGATCTTTATAACTTGGATAGGGCTATAGAGTCATTAGATAATATAGATAAGATAATACACCTAGGGGATCATTATGAAGATATTATAAGCTTAAATAAAAAGTATAATAGAGATATTATATATGTTGCAGGAAATAATGATTGGGACAGGGGAGATTCTTCTCTAAAGGAAAGATTAATAGATATAGAGGGGTTAAAAATCTTTTTATCCCATGGGCATAGATATGGGATTCACTATGGAATAGACAAACTGTATTATAGAGCAAAAGAACTAAATGCAGATGTTGTACTTTTTGGTCATACCCATAGGCAATTTTATGAACTATATGATGGTATAACTTTTTTTAACCCAGGAAGTATAGCTTATCCTAGGGATATAGGACCAGGATTTGGACTTATCGATATAAATCAAGGGGAATTTACGATCTTCCCAATGAGGATGCAGTCTGTTTAACATAAAATTATTGAAAAAGGATAGGAATATTATGAAAAACCTATTCTTTTTCTTTATATTTTTATATAATTATAGGGGGAAAAAGTGTAGCTAAATATGACTTTAAACCTGTATTATTATAAAAAAGTGAAAAAGATAACCTCTGAAACCTTTGGAAATACAAGGTTTCAGAAAAAAATACAAAAAAACATAAAAAAATATCTAAAAAAGTGTTGACGGAATATGAAACATAGTATATACTTAATCTTGTCGCTAGGGCAAACGGGCGATACGAAAGAAACACTTCGGGGTGTGGCGCAGATGGTAGCGCGCATGGTTTGGGACCATGAGGTCGCAGGTTCGAGACCTGTCACCCCGACCAAAATCTTTAAAAAAGATTTAAAAAACGTTTGACAAAACAAAATAAAAGCATTAAAATAGTAAATGCTTAAAACAATGAAATGGTGTTAAGTACTACATGCGGGTGTAGTTCAATGGTAGAATCCCAGCCTTCCAAGCTGGTTGTGTGGGTT